>DATFRE010000389.1:0-3568 GCA_035263545.1 Dongiaceae bacterium | reverse complement strand
GCCTCGCCTCCCATCTGGCGCATGCCGAGCTCGAAGGAGACCCGGGTGCGGGTCGAGGGCTTCTCGAAGATCATGGCGAGCGACTTGCCCGCCAGCGGCCGCGGATTGCCGTCCGGCGCGAGGTTCTTCTTGAAGCCCGCGCCGATCTCGAGGATCTGGCGCAGCTCCGTCGCCGGCAGCCGGTCGAGATCGAGGAAGTGGCGCGGCGTCATGCCGCCACGCTGGGCACGGCTTCCGCCACGCGATCGAGGATCGCCAGCGCCTCCTCGATCTCCGCCGCCGTGATGATCAGCGGCGGCAGCAGGCGCACGACATTGTCTCCGGCCCCGACGGTCAAAAGCCCGGCGGCACGCAGCCGCGCGATCATGTCCGTATTGGGAATGCGGCTCTTGAGCCCGAGCAGCAGGCCCGCGCCGCGGACCTCCTCGAAGGCATCGGGCCGGCGCTTGATCAGTTTGTCGAGGCCTCCGCGCAGCAACCGGGCCATGGCCTGGACATGCTCGAAGAATCCCTCGGCCAGCATCACATCGAGCACCGCATTGGCCACCGCCATGGCCAGCGGATTGCCCCCGAAGGTGCTGCCATGGCTTCCCGCCGTCAGGGCGCGGGCCGCCTTCTCCTTGGCGAGGCAGGCGCCGACGGGAAACCCGCCGCCGAGCCCCTTGGCGGTCGCCACGATGTCCGGCTCGATGCCGGCCCATTCATGGGCGAAGAGCTTGCCCGTGCGTCCCATGCCGCATTGGACCTCGTCGAGGAAGAGCAGCAGGCCGAACTCGTCGCAGACGGCGCGCAGTCCCTTGAGATAGTCCACCGAGGCCGGACGCAGACCCCCTTCGCCCTGGACCGGCTCCACCAGCACGGCGGCGGTCTCGCCGGTGATGGCGGCACGCAGCTCGTTCAGATTGTCATAGGCGACATGATCGAAGCCTTCGACCTCAGGGCCGAAGCCGGCGAGGTGCTTCTCCTGCCCGCCCGCCGCGATGGTCGCCAGCGTACGGCCATGGAAGGCGCCGCGGCAGCAGAGGATGCGGTAGCGCTTCGGATCGCCGAAGTCGTCTTGATACTTGCGGACCATCTTGAGGCCGCATTCGATCGCCTCGGCGCCGGAATTGCAGAAGAAGACGCTGTCGGCGAAGCTCGCCGCCACCAGCCGCTCGGCGAGCCGGGTCTGGCCGGGAATCTGGTAGAGATTGGCCGTGTGCCAGAGCTTCTTCGCCTGCTCGGTGATGGCGGCCACCAGATGGGGATGGGAGTGGCCCAGCGCCGTGACCGCGATGCCCGAGGCGAAATCGAGATAGCGTCGCCCGTCGGTCGCGTAGAGATAGGCGCCTTCGCCTCGCTCGAAGGCGATATCGGCGCGCGCATAGGTGGGCATGACTGCGGAAATCATGGCCTGGGCCCTCCAAAAAAGGCCGAGACTATCGGGATTCGCTGGGCCCCCGTCAAGGCGCGAGGCGCTCCGCTAGGCCTTGAGGCGCCAGCCCCGCCGGACCAGCGCATAGACCAGCCCTGCCAGCCCCAGAACGAGGCCCAGGATCAGCAGCGCTCCCTGGCTGACATCCGCCTCGGCATAGCCCGTCATGCCGTAGCGGATACCGTCGATCACGTAAAACAGCGGGTTGGCGGCGATGAGGCCGCGGGCGAGCCCGGGCAAGGGGAGAGTGCTGTAGAACATGCCGGAGAGATAGGAGAAGGGGATCAGGAAATAGGCGAGGACGGCGGCGTAATGGTCCCAGCGCCGGGCCCAGAGCCCCGCGATCGTGCCCGTGAATCCCAGGAGAAGACTGCCGGCGACCAGGAAATAAAGGAGCGCCGCCGGATGCGCCGGCAGGATATCAGCGAAGGGCCAGAGCACCGCGGCGGTCGCCGCACCGGACACGAGGCCGGCGGAGACCGAAGCCCCGGCGAAGGCGGCGAGCCGTTCGGCGGTGGTCAGCGGGGCCATGATCACATCGGCGATCGTGCCCTCGAGCCTGTCGAACAGGATCGAGATGCAGGCCGCCGAGAAGGCACGCTCGCCGGCGGCAAACATGATGAGACCAGGGGCGATGAAATCGGCGAGGTTCAGGCCGCCGATGGTCGTTGCCCGTCCGCCGGATGTTACCGTCAGGATCAGCATGAAGATCAGATTGGCCAGCGCCGGCCCCAGCAGGCTGTCCAGATAGTCCTTCTGCAGCCGCCAGGTCTCCCGGCGATAGAGGGCGGCGGTACCGATCCAGTTGATCCGCCCGAAACGCCGCGGCCCCAGCGGGATCGAGCCCGCCATCATCCTTCCCGCCATCACGGCCGGAGCTTGTAGCCGATGGCGAGCAGCCGCCAGAGCAGCAGGCCCAGCAGGACATCCGCCCCGGTGAGCACGGCGACGCCGGCGAGGAGCGAGCCGTCGGCGTGGCCGATGAAGCCGTAGCGGAAGCCATCGATCATGTAGAAGAAGGGGTTCAGATGGGCGATCCAGCGCCAGAACTCCGGCAGGCGCTGGGTCGAATAGAAGGCGCCCGACAGGAAGGAGAGGGGCTGGATGACGAAGTTTGTGACGGCCGCCATCTGGTCGAACTTGTCGGCCCAGAGCCCAGCCAGCACGCCGATCAGCGAGAGCATGAGCGAGGCGGCGACGGCGTTGAAGGCGATGAAGAAGCCGTCATGGACACGGATCGGCAGCAGGAGCGAGACGGCCAGGATCGAGACGAGGCCGACGGCGATGCCCCGGGTGAGCCCGCCCAGCGTCAGCCCGAGGGCCACTTCCAGCGGGCTCAGCGGCGGCATCAGCAGGTCGACGATATTGCCCTGGATCTTCGCGATCACCAGGGAGGAGGAGGTGTTGGCGAAGGCATTCTGGACCATGGACATCATGACGAGTCCCGGGAACAGGAACTCCGCATAGCTCACGCCGCCGATCTGCTGGACGCTGCGCCCCAGGGCCAGGGTGAAGATCGCCAGGAACAGAAGCGTGGTTACGAGGGGCGAGACCAGGGTCTGGGTGAAGACCTTGGCGAAGCGGCGGACCTCCTTGAGGTAAAGGGTCCACAATCCAAGCCAGTTGACGGCCCCCAGGCGCCGCGGCGCGAGAGAGAAGGTGACGAGAGGCTGCATCGCGCCGGCAACCTAGGCTCGCCGCCGCCGTCGCGCAAGCGGTGCTGCGGGTCGCCCGGGGGCTCAGGGAATCTTGTAGTGCAGCTCGCGCCAGAAGATGATGCCGGCGGTCGTGTCCTGGAAGCTGGGTCCCGTCGAGAGGCGGAGCTCCTGCAGGTTCGAGCGCAGCACGAAGCTGCCGCCGCCGCTGATACCGGCGAGCGGGCCAGTGCCGCCCGTGAACTTCGAATCCCCGCCGCAGCCGACCAGCGGCACGCCGGTGCAGGTGAGATCCATATAGGCCGTGTTGCCTCTGGGGCCGATGAAGACGCACTGGCCCTCGCCCCGCTGCGTGGCTTTCTTCAGGTTCATATGGACGACCACCGGGCAGGTCATGGTGCCGGCATCCACGGGGCCCTGGTCGGTATCGATGTAGAAGCGGCCGGTCAGCATGCCGACATAGGTCGCCTCGTTCTCGCCCGTCTTCGTAAGCTCGCCC
>DATFRE010000388.1:0-3418 GCA_035263545.1 Dongiaceae bacterium | reverse complement strand
TCACGAGACGATGCTGTGCTTCACCAACAACATCCCGCAGCGCGACGGCGGCACGCATCTCGCCGGCTTCCGCGGCGCGCTGACCCGCCAGATCAACCAGTATGCCAATGACAGCGGCATCGCCAAGAAGGAGAAGGTGGCGCTCTCGGGCGACGACATGCGCGAGGGGCTTACCTGCGTGCTCTCGGTCAAGGTGCCCGATCCCAAATTCTCCTCCCAGACCAAGGACAAGCTGGTCTCCTCCGAGGTGAGGCCGGCGGTCGAGAGCGTGGTGGCGGAGAAGCTGAACCAGTGGCTCGAAGAGCATCCGGCCGAGGCCCGGCGCATCGTCGCCAAGGTCGTGGAGGCGGCCGCGGCTCGCGAGGCGGCGCGCAAGGCGCGCGAGCTGACGCGGCGCAAGGGGGCCCTCGACCTCGCTTCACTTCCCGGCAAGCTCGCCGACTGCCAGGAGCGCGATCCAGCGCTCTCCGAGCTCTTCATCGTCGAGGGCGATTCCGCCGGCGGCTCGGCCAAGCAAGGCCGCAAACGCAAGAACCAGGCGATTCTGCCGCTGCGCGGCAAGATCCTGAATGTGGAGCGGGCCCGCTTCGACAAGATGCTGAGCTCGGCCGAGATCGGCACGCTGATCGCAGCCCTCGGCACCGGCATCGGCTCAGAGGAATTCGAGATCGGCAAGATCCGGTATCACCGGATCATCATCATGACCGACGCCGATGTCGACGGCTCCCATATCCGCACCCTGCTGCTGACCTTCTTCTATCGCCAGATGCCCGACCTCATCGACAAGGGCTATCTCTACATCGCCCAGCCGCCGCTCTACCGGGCCAAGAAGGGCTCCTCCGAGCGCTATCTCAAGGACGAGCGGGCGCTGGAGAGCTTCCTGATCGATGCCGGCATCGAAGGCACGGTGCTGCGCCTGCATGACGGGGACCAGATCGCGGGCCAGGACCTGCGCCGGCTGGTCGACCGGGCGAGCCTCTGCCGGCTGCATATGCAGCCGCTGATCCGCAAGGTCGGTAGCGCCGATGTGGTGGAGCAGGCGGCGATCGCCGGCGCCCTCAATCCGGAGATCATTCCGGACCGCGAGCGCGCAAGGCAGGCTGCCACCTATATCGCCCGACGCCTCGACTCGCTGACGACGCCGGAGAACCGGGGCTGGACGGGGGAGGCGCAGGAGGATGGCGGGCTCGCCTTCAGCCGGCGGCTGCGCGGCGTCACCCGGCGCCATGTCATCGACGGGCCGCTGATCCGCTCCGCCGAGAGCCACCGCCTCGATGCCATGGCCTCGGAGCTGCAGCAAATCTATGCCCATCACGCCCGCCTCGTCACCAAGGACAAGGAGATCGAGATCACCGGCCCGATCGGGCTGGTGGAGGCGGTGCTGGAGCAGGGCCGCAAGGGCATGACGGTGCAGCGCTACAAGGGGCTGGGGGAGATGAACCCGGAGCAGCTCTGGCAGACCACCCTCGATCCCCAGGCCCGCTCGCTCCTCCAGGTCCGCGTCAGCCATGCCGAGGATGCGGGCGATATCTTCGAGACGCTGATGGGTGAGCTCGTCGAGCCTCGCCGCCAGTTCATCCAGGCCAACGCGCTGAACGTGGCGAATCTGGATATCTGACAGCCAGGGTCAAGTTCACGGCCTCCTCGGCCAATTTCTCGACCGGCCTCCGTCCTATCCTCCCCCGAATCCGGGGCCCTCTTGCCCCGGCCGCAGGTGCAGGGAGGCCGCCATGAACGACATGCCTGGAATCGACAGATACCGCTCGATCGCTGGCCGGCTCAAGCCACCGAGCCAGGCCTTCATCGACGGCGAGTTCCGGCCCGCCGCCTCCGGCAAGGTGTTCGAGAACATCAACCCGGCGACGGGGGAGGTCCTCGGCGCGGTCGCGCATTGCGATGCCGCCGATGTCGATGCCGCCGTCGCCGCGGCGCGCCTGGTCTTCGAGGAAGGGACATGGTCGCGGGCGGCACCGGAGGCGCGCAAGGAGGTGCTGCTGAAGCTGGCCGATCTCGTCCGCGCCCATAAGGAGGAGCTGGCGACGCTAGAATCCCTCGACAGCGGCAAGACCATCACAGACTGCCTGCACGAGATCGGCAACGAGGTCCCGACCTTCTTCCAATGGTATGCCGAGCTGATCGACAAGAGCTTCGGCAAGGTGGCGCCCACGGCCGAGACGGCGCTTGCCGTCATCGTCAAGGAGCCCATCGGGGTGGCCGGCCTCGTCCTGCCCTGGAACTTTCCCCTGCTGATGGCGGCCTGGAAGCTGGCGCCGGCGCTGGCCGCCGGATGCTCGGCGGTGCTGAAGCCCGCCGAGCAGACGCCGCTGACGGCGCTTCGCCTTGCCGAGCTCGCCGCCGAGGCGGGGCTTCCGGCGGGGGTGCTGAACGTGCTCCCCGGCTATGGCGAGACGGCCGGCCAAGCCATCGGCCGCCACCCGGGCATCGACGTCGTGTCCTTCACCGGCTCGACCGAGGTCGGCGCCTATTTCCTGAAATACGCCTCGGAGAGCAATCTCAAGCCCGTCGGCCTCGAGATGGGCGGCAAGAGCCCCTTCATCGTCCTCGAGGACGCGGAGATCACCGACGATCTCATCGCCAACGCGGTCTCCGCCGCCTGCTGGAACGGCGGCCAGAACTGCTCCGCCAATATGCGCCAGATCGTCCATGCCAAGGTGAAGGACGCCTTCCTCGGCAAGGTCCTGGAGAGCATCCGCGCCCTCAAGGTCGGCGATCCCCTCGACCCTTCGACCCAGATGGGCTCGATGATCTCCGAGGAGCATCAGCGGCGCGTGCTGGGCTATATCGCCAAGGGCGAGAAGGAAGGTGCGCGGATCCTGCAGGGCAGCGCCAAGCCCCTCGATCGCGCCGGCTATTACGTCGCCCCCACGGTGTTCGACGAGGTCGCGCCCGGCATGACCATCGCACGCGAGGAGATCTTCGGTCCGGTTCTGGGCGTGATCCCGGCGACGAGCTTCGAGGAGGCCCTCAGGATCGCGACCGATACCGATTACGGCCTGCATGCGACGATCTTCACCAAGGACATCGACCGCGCGCTCTATCTGGCGCGGCGCCTGCCCTGCGGCACGGTCTCGATCAACAAGTTCACCGAAGGCGATGTGAAGACGCCCTTCGGCGGCTACCGCAAGTCCGGGTCGCTGGCACGCGACAACGGCGCCGAGGCACTCGACCAGTATCTGCAGACCAAGACCATTTGGATCAACGTCACGCCGCCCTCGTGAGGGCGACGCTTCCTCAGTTCGGCATGAGCTTCAGATAGGGCTTGGCCTCCTCGAGTGCGCGGGCGTAGGAAGGCCGGGCCATGAGGCGCGCGAGGTAGCCGGAGGTCTGCCTGTGGGTCTCGCCGAAGGGCATGACCTTGTCGGCAAAGAAGAGGGCCGGGGCGGCGGCGCAATCGGCC
>DATFRE010000387.1:0-20780 GCA_035263545.1 Dongiaceae bacterium | reverse complement strand
TATCCCCTTATCCCCAGAGGAGGAGGCTGCCATGGACGACAAGACCCGCATCGAGCTCGAGGCCGCTGCCTTCCGGCGCCTGGTCGCGCATCTGCGCGAGCGCACCGACGTGCAGAACATCGACCTGATGAACCTGGCCGGGTTCTGCCGCAACTGCCTCTCGAAGTGGTATCGCGCCGAGGCGGAGGATCGCGGCATAGCTCTCAGCGACCCAGCCGCCCGCGAGATCGTCTACGGCATGTCCTACGACGCCTGGAAGGACAAGTATCAGAAGGGCGACGGCATCCCGGCGCTGCAGGAGCACGCGAAGAAGACCGGCACCGGCCACAAGCACTGAGCCGGTCTCTTCCTCGAAGGTTCCGCCGGGATCAGCTGCAATGAGGGATGGATCATGAAGCTCTATTCGGGGCCGCTCAGCCTGTTTTCACGCAAGGTCGAGATCGCACTGCGCGAGAAGGGGCTCGCTTTCGAACGGGAGATGGTGCCCTTCACCCAGGCGAAGGGCTACCAGCCCAAGCACCCGGCGGTGATTGCCGCAAATCCCAAGCAGCAGGTCCCGGTGCTCGTCGACGGCGATCTCGTCCTCTTCGATTCGACCCTGATCTTCGAATATCTCGAGGATTCCTATCCCGAGCCGCCGCTCTTTCCCGTGGGGGCACAGGAGCGTGCCCGCTGCCGGCTATTCGACCTCACGGCCGATGAGATCCTCTTGCCACTGATCCGGCCTTTCATGCATCGCTCCGAGCCGCCGAACCCCGATCCCGAGCGCAGGCGCGCGCAGGAGGCGGCGGCGGCGGAGGCCGAGTTGGCGCTTCTGCGCCACTACGACAAGCTGCAGGCGGAGCTCGGCCGGCGGGATTTTTTCTGCGGCCGCCTCTCCTGCGCCGACATCGCCTTGTTCATGTCGATCCTCTTCATCCAGCGGCTGAAGGGACCGCGCCTCGACGGCCATCCCGGGCTTGCGGCCTGGTATGGCCGCCTGCTGGCGCGCCCGGCCTTCGGCGGCGTCGCCGGCGAGATTGCCGCGGCGGACCGCGAGCTCTCGCCGGCGCTCCAGAGCTGAGGCGGCCTCAGTCGTCGCCGCCGCTGCCATGGCTTCCGCCATGGCTGCCTTCGCCGCCATTGCTGCCGCTGCCATGGGAGTCCGACCCGGCCGAGGAGCTTGGGCCGCTGCGATCGGCGGCGCCGTTGGCGTTGTTGTCCGCGCCATTGTCGTCGCCGGCATCGTGATTCGCTGCGTCGTTGGCGTTGTTGTCCGCGCCATTGTCGTCGCCGGCGTCATGGTTGGCGGGATCGTCGGCATTGCCGTTGTTGGCGACATCGTGAGGGGCCGGATCGACGCCGTTGTCGTCCGTCGCATCGTGGCCCGCCGCGTTATCCGCACCTGGCGTCTCTGCGGTCATGTCGTCGGCAGTGGTCGCACCGGTCTGGGTGGTGGCACCGTCGCTGTTGTGCACCGTAGCGGCAGCAGCTCTGGTCGCCGCCGGCGTCAAGGCCAACGGCGCGAGAGCGATGGCGAGGGCAAGGCCGCTGGCCTTGGCCATGAACATGGCCTTGGCGTGCAGGTCGATGAGCATTGCTATCTCCGTTGATTGAAGTCCCCGGTCCTGATCCCCACAACGCCGGTTGCAGTGGATTATTCCCATGCCCGCTGTAGTGGTCTTGCTCCGGCGGAGGACGATCGATATGTTCCGAGGCCTCCGGCGGACTAGTCCTCCGCCCGGGTTCCATGGCATCTGCAGGGAGCAAGCGCGGCATGGCCGGCAAGAAGACCATTCAGGCGGAGCGACTGAAATCCTTCATCGAGCGGATCGAGCGGCTGGAAGAGGAGCGCGCCGCGCTTACCGGCGATATCCGCGAAGTCTATGCCGAAGCGAAGTCGGCCGGCTACGAAACCAAGGTCATGCGCCAGATCGTGCGCCTGCGCCGGATGGATGCCGCCGACCGGCAGGAGCAGCAGGCGCTCCTCGACGTCTACATGCAGGCCGTGGGCCTCGAGGCCTGATATTGAAGCAAGAGGCCATAACTCTTCATAGGGGCAGATAGGACCCGTCGAGGCACTCCACCCAGATCTTCCATGCGGCGGATCAATTCGCCGTGAACAGATCATGAGGATGCGAGATGCCTACGCATATTTCGAGAACGGCCGGACTGACCGCCATGACGGCGCTGCTGGCCGGCGCCTTTCTCCTGCTTCCCCTGAAGAGCGATCCGGTCGATCCCCTCGGCCATGCCGTCGCTTCGGCAGCCGGCAATGGCGGGGATCACGGCGGCATGAGAGATCAGGGCCAAGAGAACTCGTACACCGGATATGTCAACTACTCCGCTGATCCGACCGACCCGGTGACACCCTGCCAATCCTGCTATGGCGGGGCGGGGACCGACGCGCAGAATCTCGGCAGCTACACCTATGGGCTGCCGAATCCCTGCCAGACCTGCTCGAGCGGGGCCGGGGGCAAGTAGGATCCATCGCCACGGGCCCCGCGACGGCGGGGCCCGTGGCGCTCACTCGTCCCAGTGATGACAGGCGACCTGATGCCCGCTTTCGATGGGCAGCAGGTCGGGCTTGACCCGGGCACAGATCTCCGTCGCCTTCGGGCAGCGGGTGCGAAAGGCGCAGCCGCTGGGCGGATTGAGGGGCGAGGGCAGGTCGCCGGTCAGCACGATGCGCTGCTTCTGGCGCTCGAGATCGGGATCGGGGATCGGCACCGCGGAGATCAGCGCCTGGGTATAGGGGTGGCGCGGGTTGCGGTAGAGCTGATCGCGGCTGGCGAGCTCGGCCACCCGGCCGAGATAGAGCACCATGATCCGGTGGCTGATGTGACGCACGACGCTGAGATTGTGCGAGATGAAGATCATCGACATCCCGAATTCCTGCTGCAGGTCCATCAGCAGGTTGACGATCTGCGCCTGGATCGAGACGTCGAGGGCGGAGACAGGCTCGTCGCAGACCACCAGCTTCGGGTTGTTGATCATGGCCCGCGCGATGCCGATGCGCTGGCATTGCCCGCCCGAGAATTCGTGGGGATAGCGGTTGATCTGCTGCGGCAGGAGGCCGACGCGGGCCATCATCGCCTGGACCATGCGCTTGCCCTCGGCCTTCGGCAGGTCCGCGCGGAATGTGGCCAGCGGCTCGCCGATGATCTCGCCGACGGTCATGCGCGGGTCGAGGGCAGCGAGCGGATCCTGGAAGACGATCTGCATTTCGCGGCGCTTCTGGCGCATGGCCTCGGGATCGAGCTTGGCCAGATCGTCGCCCAGCCAGACGACGCGGCCATCGACATTGGGCAACAGGCGCAGCACCGCGCGGCCCAAGGTTGTCTTGCCGCATCCCGACTCGCCGACAAGGCCCAGCGTCTCGCCGGGCCGGAGATCGAAGCTGACCCCATCGACGGCGCGCAGGATGCTGGGCGGCCGGCGCGCCAGGAAGCCGCCCCCGATGCGGAAATGGACCTTCAAATCCTGGACCGACAGGAGCGGTGCTGTGCTCAGAGGTGCGGCAGATGGCATGCCTTCATCCTTCCGGGCGCGAAGGGTTCAAGGGGCGGGCGAATGCTGCGGCAGGGCTCGAAGACCCGGGGGCAGCGGTCGCTGAAGGCGCAGCCGGGCGGCAGCCGCTGGAGATTGGGCGGCTGCCCCGGAATGGCGGTGAGGCGCGTGGCGTCGGTCTCATCCAGCCGCGGCATGGAGGCGAGCAGCCCCGCGGTATAGGGATGCTGCGGCGATTTGAAGATGTCGCGCACCGGCCCGGATTCGACGACGCGGCCCGCATACATGACCAGCACCCGGTCGCAGAGCCCAGCGATGACGCCGAGGTCATGGGTGATGACGACGAAGGAGGTCTTGCCTGCCTGCTTCAGCTCCCCCATCAGGGCCAGGATCTGGGCCTGCACCGTGACGTCCAGCGCCGTGGTCGGCTCGTCGGCGATCAGGAGCTCGGGCTGGCAGAGCAGAGCCATGGCGATCATGGCGCGCTGGCGCATGCCGCCAGAGAACTCGAAGGGATAAAGGGAAATGCGCTTGTCGGCCTCTGGAATGTGCACCCGCTCCAGCATCGCGACAGCCGCGCGGCGCGCCTCCTTTGCCGACATGCCGCGATGGGTCTCCAGCACTTCGGTGAGCTGGCGCTCGATGGTGAGGTAGGGGTTGAGGGAGGTCATCGGGTCCTGGAAGATCATCGACATCCGGGCACCGCGGATCTGGTTCAGATCGTTACCCCGCCGCCCGAGGATCTCCTCCCCCTGGAACTTCACGCTGCCGGTCGCCCGACCGTTCGAGGCGAGCAGGCCCATGACCGCCATGAAGACCTGGCTCTTGCCCGACCCGGATTCGCCGACGATGCCGAGAGTCTCTCCCGGCTCGACGGTGAGGCTCACCTTGTTCGCCGCCTCGACCACGCCGTCCGGCGTGGCGAAGCGGATTTCCAGATCCCTGATATCGAGGACCGGCGGCATCAGCGGTCCTTGGGATCGAGGGCGTCGCGCAGCCCGTCACCGATGAAGTTGAAGCAGCCCAGCGTGATCGCGAGCATCGTGGCGGGAAAGATGAGGGCCCAGGGCGAGGTCTCCATCAGCCGCGCGCCGTCGCTGATCAGCACGCCCCAACTCGTCTGCGGCTCCTGCACGCCGAGGCCGAGGAAGCTGAGGAAGGACTCCAGCAGGATCACGTTGGGCACGGTCAGGGTGACATAGACGATCACGGGACCGAGGCAATTGGGGATGATGTGGCGGCGGATCACCGTGGCGGTCTTGACGCCGCCCGCATGGGCCGCCTCGACGAATTCACGCTTCTTCAGGCTCATGGTCTGGCCGCGCACGATGCGCGCCATGTCGAGCCAGGAGACCGCGCCGATTGCCACGTAGATCAGCACGATGGCCCGCCCGAAGACCACGGTCAGCATGATCACGAAGAAGATGAAGGGGACGGAATAGAGGATATCGACGATGCGCATCAGGAGGCCATCGATTCGTCCGCCGATGAAGCCGGCGGTCGATCCCCAGACGACGCCGATCAGGAGGCTGACCAGCGTGGCGACCAAGCCCACTGTGAGGGAGACGCGCCCGCCATACATGACCCGCACGAAGAGGTCGCGGCCGTTGTCGTCGGTGCCGAAATAATGGCCGGAAGCGAAATCCGGGGGCGCGCTGACGAAGTCCCAGGACACGTCGTCATAGGAAAAGGGGCTGAAGAACGGGGCGAAGATCGAGGCCAGCGCGATGATCGCCAGAAGGACGATGCTGACGACCGCGGCCTTGTTGTGCAGCAGGCGCCGCCAGGCATCGCTCCACAGGCTGCGGCCCTTGATCTCCTCGCTGGGCGCCGTGACGGGCGGGATGGCGGTGACGCTCATGGCCGCCTCAATCGTAGCGGATTCGCGGGTCGAGCAGACCGTAGATCAGGTCGACCGCGAGATTGGCGAGGATGATCAGCACGCCGTAGAAGACCGTGACGCCCATCACCAGGGTGTAGTCGCGGTTCAGCGCAGCCTGGACGAAATAGCGTCCGATGCCGGGAATGCCGAAGATCTGCTCGATGATGACCGAGCCGGTGATGGTGTTGATGATGGCGGGGCCCAGATATGAAACCACCGGCAGCATCGCCGCCTTCAAGGCGTGGCGTGTGATCGCGACCCGCTCCGGCAGGCCCTTGGCCCGTGCCGTGCGGACATAGTTCGTGCGCAGGACCTCGATCATACTGCCGCGCGTGAGGCGGGCGATGAAGCCGATCTGATAGAGGCTGAGGGCGATCACAGGAAGGATCATGTAGATGGGACCGCCCCACCCGCCGACCGGCAACCATGAGAGCCACAAGCCGAAGACCAGGGTCAGAAGCGGTGCCATCACGAAATTCGGGACAATGATTCCGGTCATGGCCACACCCATGGCCGTGTAGTCGGTACCCGAGTTCTGCCGGAGGGCCGCGATCGTACCCGTGCTGACACCGACGAGCAGCGCGATGAGCACGGCAAGGCCGCCGAGACGCATCGAGACCGGGAATCCCTCGGCAATCAGCTCGGTGACGGTGAAGTCCTTGTACTTCAGCGAGGGGCCGAAATCGCCCTGCACCAGATCCCCCAGATAGCGCAGGTACTGCTTCCAGAGCGGATCATCCAGGTGATAGGCATGGATCAGCCGCGCCTCGATCTCCGGCGGAACGATGCGCTCCCGATCGAACGGGCCACCGGGCGCGATCCGCATCAAAAAGAAGGAGAATGTGACGATCAGGAACAGCGTCGGAATGGCGCCGATGAGACGCTTTGCGGCAAATCTGAGCACGTGGAATCAGGTCCTCTGCGCGATGAAGGTTCCGGCCGCCCATCCGTTGTTCCGCGCGAGGCGGAAGTCGGACGGGCGGCCGGTCTTCATCTTGCGAGCTGTCGTTCGGACTACGACTTCGACAGATAGCGGGTCAGGTTGTAGCCCAGCAGGTTGTCGTGCCAGCCTGAGAGCTTGCTGCTGACCATCTGCGGGTGTGTGTAGTGATAGATCGGGATCAGCGGCTGATCCTTGAGGAAGATCGCCTCGGCCTGCTCGAAGAGCTTCATCCGGGCGTCCTTGTTGACCTCCACCTGCGCCTTGCGCAGGAGGTCGTCATACTCCTTGTTGTTGTAGTGGATGAAGTTCGAATCCCCGGCATCCGACATGTACTGCTCCATGAAGTCGCTGGGGTCCATATAGTCGCCGATCCAGCCCGCGCGGGCGACCATGTAGTCGTGCTTGCGGGTGTCGAGATAGACCTTCCACTCCTGGTTGTTCAGCTTCGCCTGGACGCCGATCGCCTTCCACATGCTGGCGATGGCGATGGCGATCTTCTTGTGGTTCTCGCTGGTGTTGTAGAGGATCTCGACCTGGAGCGGCTTGCTGGCGCTGTAGCCGGCGGCGGCCAGGATCTTCTTGGCCTCGGCCTGACGCTTCTTGAAGGGTTCGCCGGCGAAGGCGAGCTTCTGCTGCTCGTAGCCGGGCACTCCCGGCGGCATCCACGAATAGGCCGGAATTTCGCCGCCCAGCGTGATCTTCTTGACCAAAGTCTCGCGGTCGATCGCCATGGAGAGCGCGTTGCGCAGATTCAACTCCTGGCCCAGCGGCGCCTTGTCCATGTTGATGGCGTAGAAATAGGTGCCGAAATAGGCGGAGTCGTGGAAATCGTTCTTGTACTCCTTCGCCGCGACCGGAATCTTGTCCTTCGGCATATCATAGGTGATGTCGAGCTCACCGGCGCGGAAGCGCTTGAACTCCTCGTCCTGGTCCTCCGTCGGGTAGTAGACGATCTTGTCGATCTTCACATTCGCGGCGTCGTGGAAGTAGGGGTTCTTGACCAGGACGATGCGCGATTGCGGGACCCATTCGCTGATCATGAAGGCGCCGCTGCTGACGTTGTTGCCCGGCCGCGTCCACTGGTCGCCGTTCTTGTCGATCGTCGCCTTGTTGACGATCTGGCCGGAGGTATGCGCAAGCAGCCCGATGAAATAGGGGGTCGGGGCCTTGAGGGTGACCTTGACCGTGTGGGGATCGACCGCCTCGACGCCCAGCTTGGTCAGATCCTTTTCCTTGCCGCTGTTGATCTCGTCGGCATTCAGGATCGGGGCGTAGATATAGGCATATTCAGCTGCCACCTTCGGATCGACGATGCGGCGCAGCGAATAAACGACGTCGTCCGCGGTGATGGGCTGGCCGTTCGACCACTTGGCGTCGTCGCGCAGATGGAAGGTATAGACCTTGCCATCGTCGCTCACATCCCAGCTCTTGGCGACGCCGCCGGTCGGATTGCCATGATCGTCGAGGGTGGCGAGACCCTCATAGAGATCATAGGCGATATTGGCTTCCGGCACGCCGGTCAGCTTCTGCGGATCCAGGGTCTCCGGCTCGGCCCCGTTCCCCCGATTGATAACGGTATCCGCTTTGGCCACCGTCCCGGCGAGAAGCAGTCCCGCCAGGGCGAGCGAGGCTAGTTTCAGCCCCGCTGATTTGAATGTCATGATTGCGTCTCCTGTTGATTCGCTACCTCGCGACTGCAGCAGCGCCGCACGCCTCCGTGTCGCCCCGCTTCTTTCGACGAGGTTTCTGGGCACGAATACTGGTAGATAAGCGCTATGCGTTCAATGATTTTATCGGCGCCCGGGACGGTGAGGGGCTGGCGCCAAGATCCCGCGCTGGCTGTTCTTGGGAATCGGGTGATCGAAGCAGCCGGAAAGCGGTTCCCGGAGGCGAAACCAGGGGATCTGACCCTCAGCCTCATCCTCCTCGGGCAAGCCGAGGCGAGGGGATTTTCCCATCGGGGTGACAGGCAGGGCTATCCCGCGAGCCTGGTTAAGCTCTTCTTCATGGTCTTCGCGGAGGCAGAACTCGAGGCGGGGCGTCTCGGTAATTCTAGAGAAGTTCGGCAAGCCCTGGAGGCAATGATTGCATCCTCGAGCAACGATGCCACGTCACATATTGTCGACATTCTAACCGGCACCACCAGCGGGCCTATGCTGGCGCCCGCGGCCTTCGCCCGCTGGCAGAGCCGGCGTCAGGCGGCCAACAGGTTCTTCACCCGCTGGCGCTGGCCCGAGCTCGCCGGCAGTAACCTCACCCAGAAGACCTGGTATGAGGCGCCTTATGGCCGGGAGCGGCAATCCCGCTACGAGGTGAAGGACAACGGCAACCGGCTCTCCAGCGACGGGGTCGCAAGGCTTTTGCTGGCGATCGAGCGCGGCGAGGCCGTCAACCGGCGGCGCAGCCGGGCCATGCTCCGGCTGATGGCGCGCTTTCCCGAGCGGATCGATCCGAAGAATCCCTGGGATCAGATGACAGGGTTTCTCGGCGAAGGGCTTCCACCGGGTGCGCGGCTCTGGTCGAAGGCCGGCTGGAGCAGCCGGACCCGCCATGATGCGGCCATCGTCGAGCTGGCGGGTGGCCGACGCTTCATCCTCGCCGTCATGACCTTCGGCAAGCCCCTGGCGGCGAGCAAGAGGCTTCTGCCCTTCATCGCCGGCGAGGTCGCGCGCGGGGTCGCAAGGCTCTAGGCAGAGCCCGCTAGAAGATCCCGTAGCGGATCAGGCTGTAGAGCACGCGGACGCCGTCGGTGCCCCGGATCTTCTTGCCCTCTTCATAGGTGCGGCCGTTATAGGAGATGCCGACCTCATAGAAGACGCAGCGCCGCCGGGCGAGCTTCACTGTCACCTCCGGATCGAAGCCCCAGCGCGGCTCGCGCAGATCGACGGCGCGGATCACCTCGCCGCGAAACATCTTGGCCCCGGTCTCCATGTCGCTGAGGTTCAGGTTGGTGATGGCATTGGACAGAAGCGTGAGGCCGCGGTTTGCCACCATATGCCAGAACAGCAGCACGCGGTGGGAGTCGCCGCCCTGGAAGCGCGAGCCATAGACCACATCCGCGCCGAGCCTGAGGATGGGGTCTATGAGCTTCGGATATTCGGCGGGGTCGTATTCCAGATCGGCGTCCTGAACGACGACGATGTCCCCGGTGGTCGCGGCGAAGCCGGTGCGCATGGCCGCCCCCTTGCCGCGGTTCTCCGGGTGATAGATGACCTTGTCCGCCAGGGCCGCGATCTCGTCGCGCAGGATCTCGCGAGTCCCGTCCGTGGAGGCGTCGTCCACAACGACGATCTCCTTGCGGGCGACCGGCGCCGAGCGGACCCGCTCGACGACCTTGCGCAGCGTAGGCCGCTCGTTGAAGCAGGGAATGACGACCGAGAGCAGATAATCGTCGGGATTGATCGGCGATCGGGAGGGCGGCATCGATTACCTGAAGGAGAGCTATTCCGCGGCCGTCTGCCGCTCCGCAGGGGCGCGGAACGCGGCCAGCAACTCCTTCTGGCGTTTCAAGGTTTTGTCAAGATGCGTCTGCTTGATATGGCCGTAGCCGCGGATCTGCTCCGGCAGGCTGGCAAGCGCCACGGCCAGGCGATGACGGTCGTGGTCGAGCTTCTCCAGGATCTCCCCGACCAGGGCCTCGTAATCGCTGATGAGCTGGCGCTCGAGGCGTCTCTCCGCCGTCCGCCCGAAGAGGTCCAAGGCCGTACCTCTCAGGAATTTAAGCCGCGCCAGCAGGCCGAAGACCTTCATCATCCAGGGGCCGTAGCGCTTCTTGATCGGCTTGCCGCTATCGGGGTCGCGGGGATTGAGCAACGGAGGCGCCAGATGGAACTCCAGCTGGTAGTCGCCTTCGAAATGGCGCGCCAGCGCCTCGCGGAAGCGAGGATCGGTATAGAGGCGTGCCACCTCGTATTCGTCCTTATAGGCGAGGAGCTTGAAGTAGTAGCGCGCGACCGCCTCGGCGAGGCCGGTCAGCCCCGGGGTCTTCTCCGCCTCGATTTGCCGGACCCGCTCCACCAGAAGGCGATAGCGCTCGGCATAGGCGGTATCCTGATAGCCGGTCAGGAACTCGACCCGCTTGGCGATGATCTCGTCCAGGGTCCGGGCAATAGGCGCCGGCTGGCTGTCGGGTGACATCTCCGCGGCCAGCCGGTCGATGGCCGCCGGGTCATGGGCCGCGCGCCGGCCGAAGAGGAAGGCCCGCTTATTGGCCTCGACGGCGACCCCGTTCAGCTCGATCGCCCGCTCGATCGCAGCGCCCGAGACGGGAATCAGGCCCTTCTGATAGGCGAAACCCAGCATGAAGGGGTTGGTCGCGATCGAATCGCCGAGGAGCGCGGTCGCCAGGCGCGTGGCGTCGACGAAGTCGGTCGCCGCCGGCCCCGTCGCATCGGCGATCATGGTCTTCAGCGTTGCGAGAGGGAATTCGAGGTCCGGATTGCGGGTGAAGTCGCCGGTCACCGCCTCCTCGGTGTTGATGACGGCGCGGGTCTGCCCCTGGGCGATCTTGGCGAGGCCGTCGAAGGTCGCGGCGACGACGATATCGCAGCCGAGCAGGAGCCGTGCCCCGCCGGCGGCGAGCCGCACCGCATGGATATCCTCCGGGCGCTCGGCGAGACGGACATGGCTGAAGACGGCACCGCCCTTCTGGGCGAGGCCCGTCATGTCGAGGATCGAGCATCCCTTGCCCTCGATATGGGCCGCCATGCCGAGGAGTGCCCCGATGGTGACCACGCCGGTGCCGCCGACCCCGGTGATGAGGATGCCGTAAGGCTCGCTGAGCCCCGGCAGCGTAGGCTCCGGCAGGGGGGCGAACGGGGCGTCGCCTGATTTCGGCTTGTGCTTGCGAAGAGCCCCGCCATGGACGGTGACGAAGCTCGGGCAGAAGCCGTTGACGCAGGAGAAATCCTTGTTGCAGGTCGACTGGTCGATGGCCCGCTTGCGTCCGAACTCGGTCTCGACAGGCACGACCGAGAGGCAGTTGGAGGCGGTGCTGCAGTCGCCGCAGCCCTCGCAGACCAGCTCATTGATGAAGGCTCGCTTGGGCGGATCCTCCATCAGCCCGCGCTTGCGCCGGCGGCGCTTCTCCGCCGCGCAGGTCTGGTCGTAGATGATGGCGGTGACGCCCGAAGTCTCGCGCATCTCGCGCTGCACATGGTCGAGCCGGTCGCGGTGGAAGACCTCGACCCCGGCGGGGAAGGCGCCGGCGGTCGGATATTTCTCCGGCTCGTCGCTCACGATGGCGATCTTGGCCACGCCCTCGGCCTGGAGCTGGCGGGCGACCTGGGGAACGTCCAGGGGGCCGTCGACCGGCTGGCCGCCGGTCATGGCCACGGCGTCGTTATAAAGGATCTTGTAGGTGATGTTCACATTGGCGGCCACGGCGGCGCGGATCGCCAGGCTGCCGGAGTGGTAATAGGTGCCGTCGCCGAGATTCTGGAAGACATGGGGCGTCTTGCTGAAGGGCGCCTGGCCCAGCCAGGTGGCGCCTTCGCCGCCCATCTGGGTGAAGCTCTGGGTGTCGCGGTCCATCCACTGCGCCATGAAGTGGCAGCCGATGCCGGCCAGCGCCCGGCTTCCCTCCGGCACCTTGGTCGAGGTGTTGTGAGGGCAGCCGGAGCAGAAATAGGCGATGCGGCGGATGGGCGGCTTGAAATTGGCGAGGGAGCGCTCCTTGGCCTCCAGGAAGGCCAGGCGCTGCTCGATGCGCGCGCTGGTGTGGAAGCGGGCGATGCGCCGGGCGATGATCCGGGCGATCCGCGCCGGGGTCAGCTCGTCGGCCGAGGGCAGGATCCACTCGCCCGACTCGTCGAACTTGCCGATGACCCGCGGGCGGACCTTCTCGTTCCAGTTATAGAGCTGCTCCTTGAGCTGGTTCTCCACCAGCGCCCGCTTCTCCTCGACGACCAGGATCTCCTCGAGCCCTTCGGCGAAGTGGCGGATGCCGTCGCGCTCCAGCGGCCAGGTCATGCCCACCTTGTAGACGGTGAGGCCGATCTCGGCGGCATGGGCATCGTCGATCCCCAGATCGTCCAGCGCCTGGCGCACGTCGAGGTAGGATTTCCCGCAGGTGACGATGCCAAAGCGCCGCTTCGGGCTGTCCATGACGATGTGGTTCAGCCTGTTGGCGCGCGCAAAGGCCAGCGCCGCATAGAGCTTGTGCTTGTGCAGGCGCATCTCCTGCTCCAGCGCCTGAGCCGAGGCGAAGGAGGATTGCGGCCAGCGGATGTTGAGCCCCTCCGGAGGCAGGACGAAATCCTCCGGAATCTTGACCTCGACCCTGTGCGGGTCGACGTAGCAGGACGCGGTGCTGTCGACGGTCTCGGCCACGACCTTGAAGGCGACCCAGCAGCCGGAATAGCGCGAGAGGGCCCAGCCATAGATCCCGAGATCGAGGAATTCCTGCACGCCCGAGGGGTTCAGGACCGGGATGCCGGCGTCCATGAAGGCGTATTCAGTCTGATGCGCCGTGGTCGAGGATTTGCAGGTATGGTCGTCCCCGGCCAGCAGCAGCACGCCGCCATATTTCGCCGTGCCGGCGAGATTGCCGTGGCGCAGCACATCGCCGCTGCGGTCCACCCCCGGACCCTTGGCGTACCACATGGAGAAGACGCCGTCGTAGTTCGAATCCCCGAACAGGTCGAGCTGCTGGCTGCCCCAGACGGCAGTCGCCGCGAGATCCTCGTTCACCCCGGGCTGGAAGTGGATGTGGTTCTTCTTGAGGAACTTCTTCGCATGCCACAGGGACTGATCGACGCCGCCCAGCGGCGAGCCGCGATAGCCGGTGATGTAGCAGGCCGTGTTCTTGCCGGCAGCGAGGTCCCGCTGGCGCTGCATCATGGGCAGACGGACCAGAGCCTGGGTCCCGGTGATGAAGATGCGTCCGCCCTCGAGTGCGTATTTGTCGTCGAGCGAAACGGCGGCGAGCGACATGAGCCCTCCCGGACTCGTAAATCCAGGATGAATGGTAATGGACCGCCCCGGCTACCGCAATTGAGCGCTGGCAAGGGCCCCTAAATCGCAACAAACGGATCGCCGGAACGGCCTCACCGCCAGGGTCGGTCTGGTCCGGCCGGCGGCGGCATAGGAAATTGCGCCTGGGGGCGGGGGCGCGCCCGGGCCGAGGCTAGGACTTGTACAGCTCCTCCAGCAGGGCCCCGTAATGCCCGCGGATCTTGTGGCGGCGGATCTTGAGCGAGACCGTCAGCATGCCATTCTCGGTGCTGAAGGGTTCCTTGAGGATGGCAAAGCGGCGGACCCGCTCGATGGCCGAGAGCCCGGCATTGACCCGTTCGACCGCGGTGGCGAGGGCCTGGCGGAAGTCGGCATGATCGGCGACCTCGGCCAGGGGCGCCCTGCGACTGCGGGCTGAGGACCAGCTGGCGACGAACTCCTCATCGGGCACCACCAGGGCGACGAGATGGGGGTGGTGGTCGCCATGGACCATGGCCTGGTTGATCTCGGGCTGCAGCACCAGGAAACCCTCGATCCGGGCCGGGGAGACATTGTCGCCCCCGGAGAGCACGATGATGTCCTTCTTGCGGTCCGTGATCTCGAGATAGCCCTCGGCATCGATGCTGCCCACATCGCCGGTATGCAGCCAGCCCTCGCGGATCGCCGCTGCGGTGGCGTCCTCGTCGCGCCAATAGCCCTTCATCACCGCTTCCGAGCGCACCAGGATCTCGCCGTCCTCGGCGATCTTGATCTCGACGCCTTGGAGCGGCGGTCCCACGGTCCGGATCTTGATGCGCTGAGGCGGGTTGGCGCTGATGACCGGCGAGGCCTCGGTCTGGCCATAGCCCTGGAGCAGGGGCACGCCGAGGGCAAGGAAGAAGAGCCCGACCTCGTGGTTGAGCGCCGCCCCGCCGGAGACCCAAGCCTTGAGCCGGCCGCCGAAGCGTGCCCGGAGCTTGCGGCGCACGGTAACCTCCGCCAGCAGATCCTTGAGATGCTCCAGGGGGCCCAGCCGCTCGCCGCGATGGCGCTTGCACCCCAGCTCGACGGCCATGTGGAAAAGGCGGCGCTGCAGGGGCTTCGCCTTCTCCATGCCGCGGAGGATCCGGCGATGCATGGCCTCATAGAGCCGCGGCACGGCGGTCATGATGGTGGGCCTCGCCTCGGCCATGTTCTCGAGGAGCCTCTCGACGCTCTCGGCATAATAGATCTGGGCACCGATGGTCATCGGGAAGATCTGCCCCACCGTATGCTCGTAGGAATGGGAGAGCGGAAGGAAGGAGAGGAAGACCTCGTTCCCAACGCCGAGGTCCTTCAGCAGATGATAGGCGCCCTGGCAATTGCAGAAGATCGAGCCGTGGGTGAGCATCACCCCCTTGGGCGTGCCACCGGTCCCCGAAGTATAGATGAAGCAGGCGGTGTCGCTGCGGGTCAGCCGGCCGACGATGGCCTCGGTCGCTTCGGCGGTCTCGGGCGGCGCCAGGGATTGGGCATTGCCCCAGGTGACCACGCGCTTGCCGATTCGCTGGGAGAGCGAAAGCGAATCCATGGTGAGGACGAAGGCGAGCTCGGGTGCCTCCAGAGCCGCCGGCAATACCCGATCCGCTATGGCCTTGGTCGAGAGGATGGCGCCCTTCGCCCCGCTATGAGTCAGGACATGGCGGTGATCGGCCGGCGTGTTGGTGGTGAAAGCCGGCACGGTGATGCCGCCCGCCGCCATGATGGCGAGATCGGCGATGGCCCATTCCGGCCGGTTCTCGGCCACGAGCGCGATCCTGTCCCCGGGCGCGATCCCGAGCGCCTGCAGCCCCCGGGCGAGCTTGCGGACCTCGCCCTCCACCTCTGCATAGGAGCGGGACCGCCACTGGCCGGCCCGCTTCGACCAGAGAAAGGGGCTTTCTCCCTTCGCCGCCGCCTGGGCGAAGAACATGGCAGGCAGGCTTTGCCAGCGGTCTGCGTCCATTTCACCCCCAAGCGGCTTCCGCCAAGCGGCGTGCTTGGCGCGGACCCGTCCTGAGCTTATATCCTGCGAGGCTAGACGCGGCACCTCAACACAGGACCCCTTCATGGACAACCCGGATCTCGGATCGCTCCCGCAGTGGAACCTCGGCGACCTCTATGAGAGTCCTGCCGCTCCCGGGATCGAAGGCGATCTCGCCAAGGCGGAAGCCGAGGCCAAGGATCTGGCCCGGCGCTACCAGGGAAAGCTCTCGACGCTGAGCGGGGATGAGCTCGCCGAGGCGGTGAAGTCCTATGAGGCCCTGCAGGATGTGCTGGGCCGGGTCGGCAGCTATGCCCAGCTCGTCTATGCCGGGAACATGAGCGATCCCGAGAACGGGCGCTTCTACCAGACGATCCAGGAGCGGATCACCGACATCACCGCCGCAGTCATCTTCTTCACCCTCGAGATCAACCGGATCGACGAGCGCGCGCTGCAGGAGAAACTGAAGACCCCGGAGCTTGCCCGCTACGCACCCTGGTTCGAGGCCGTGCGCGCCTTCAAGGACCACCAGCTCTCCGACGAGGCCGAGCGGCTGCTCCATGACAAGTCGGTCGTCGGCCGGGCGGCCTGGAACCGCCTTTTCGACGAGACCATCGCGGGTATGCGCCTGCCCCTGGATGGGCAGGAGCTGACCGTCGACCAGACCCTGAACCTGCTGACCAACCGCGACGGCGCCAAACGGAAGGCGGCGGCCGGCGCCCTCAGCACCGGCCTCGGCGCCCGCGCGGCGGCCTTCGCCCTCATCACCAACACGCTCGCCAAGGACAAGGAGATCGAGGACCGCTGGCGCGAATTCGCCCGGCCGGTCAGCTCACGCAATCTCGGCAACCAGGTGGAGGACGAGGTGGTCGACGCGCTGGTCGGCGCCGTGACCGCCGCCTATCCCCGGCTCTCCCACCGCTATTACAAGATCAAGGCCGGCTGGTTCGGCGCCGACAAGCTGGACTACTGGGACCGCAACGCGCCGCTGCCGGAGGATTCCGACCGCAAGATCCCCTGGGAGGAGGCGAAGGAGATCGTCCTCGGCGCCTACGGCGCCTTCTCGCCGGAGCTGGCCGCCATCGGCAAGCGCTTCTTCGACAAGGGCTGGATCGATGCCCCGGCGCGGCCGGGCAAGGCCCCCGGGGCCTTCGCCCATCCGGTCACCCCCAGCGCCCATCCCTATATCCTGCTGAACTACTACGGCCGGACCCGGGACGTGATGACCTTGGCGCACGAGCTGGGCCATGGCGTGCATCAGGTGCTGGCGGGGCCGCAGGGCGCGCTTCTGGCCGATACGCCCCTGACCCTTGCCGAGACGGCCTCGGTCTTCGGCGAGATGCTCACCTTCCGGGCGCTCCTGGCGCGGGAGAAGGATGCCAAGCGCCGGCGCATCCTCATCGCCGGCAAGGTCGAGGACATGCTGAACACGGTGGTCCGCCAGATCGCCTTCCACCGGTTCGAGACGCGGCTTCATGACGAGCGCCGGAAGAGCGAGCTGCCGGCCGAGAAGATCGGGGAGATCTGGCTCGAAACCCAGAAGGAAAGCCTCGGGCCGACGCTCAGCTTCGACGACGGCTATCGCATCTTCTGGGCCTATATTCCCCACTTCATCCACTCGCCCTTCTATGTCTACGCCTATGCCTTCGGCGACTGCCTCGTGAACTCCCTCTATGCCGCCTATCAGGCGGCGCCCGAGGGCTTCGCGAAGAAGTATCTCGACATGCTCGGGGCGGGCGGCAGCAAGCGGCACAAGGCGCTGCTCGCGCCCTTCGGCCTCGATGCGGCGGACCCGAAGTTCTGGGGCCGCGGGCTGACGATGATCGAAGGCCTGATCGACGAGCTGGCGTGAGCGAAGAGGACAATATCGCCGGCCGGGTCAGGCGCTACGCCCGGGTAGGGGCGGCCGTCGGCGGTTTTGCCGCGCGGCTGGCAGGAGAGCGCTATCTCGGCGTCAAGACCGACCGCAAGCGCCAGGCGGCCGAGCTGGCCGCCGCGCTCGGCGGGCTCAAGGGCCCGCTGATGAAGGTGGCGCAGATCATGTCCACCATTCCCGACGCGCTGCCCAAGGAATATGTCGCCGAGCTCGCCCATCTCCAGGCGGATGCCCCGCCCATGGGCTGGCATTTCGTCAAGCGGCGCATGGCGAGCGAGCTCGGCCCGCACTGGCAGCAGCGCTTCGATAATTTCGAGCATCAGGCCGCCGCCGCGGCGAGCCTGGGGCAGGTGCATCGCGCCCTCGGCCATGACGGTGCGCGGCTCGCCTGCAAGCTGCAATACCCGGACATGCAGTCGGCGGTGGAGGCGGATCTGCGCCAGCTCAAGCTGATCTTCTCGATCTATGAGCGCTATGACCGCGCCATCGTCACCGACCAGATCCATGCCGAGATCGCGGCGCGCCTGCGCGAGGAGCTGGACTATGCGCTGGAGGCGCGCCACATGCGCCTCTATGGCGCCATGCTCGCCAAGGAGACGGGCGTGCATGTGCCGGAGCCGGTCGGCGCGCTTTCGACCGGGCGCCTCCTGACGATGAACTGGCTCGACGGGACACCGCTACTCCCCTTCATCAAGGCGCATAGCGACCAGGCGATGCGCGACCGGATCGCCTACAACATGTTCCGGGCCTGGTATGTGCCCTTCTACTTCTACGGCGTCATCCACGGCGATCCGCATCTAGGCAACTACACGATCCGCGCCGACGGCACCGTCAATCTCCTCGACTTCGGCTGCATCCGCATCTTCCAGGCCCATTTCGTCAAGGGTGTCATCGACCTCTATCACGCGCTGCTGAACGACGACCGCGAGCTTGCGGTCCATGCCTATGAGTCCTGGGGCTTCAAGGATCTGGGCAAGGAGACCATCGAGGTGCTGAACCGCTGGGCCCATTTCGTCTATGCGCCGCTGATGGAGGACCGCGAGCGCCGGATCCAGGAGACCTCCTCGGGGGTCTATGGCCGCGAGGTGGCGGAAAGCGTGCATGCCGATCTGCGCCGCCTCGGCCCGGTGAAGCCGCCCCGGGAGTTCGTGTTCATGGATCGGGCCGCCATCGGCCTCGGCTCGGTCTTCCTTCATCTCGGCGCCGAGATCAACTGGTACCGCCTGTTCCGCGAGCTGATCGCGGATTTCGATTCCGAAGCGCTTCAGCAGCGGCAGACCGCGCTGCTGGCGGAGATGGGAATCAAGCCGCAGGTTTAGCCGCGGTCTCGCTGCCCCCTTCTCTCGCCATGCTCGGGCTTGTCCCGAGCATCCACGTCTTGTGGCGGATCCACGCGTGGAAATGCCGATAAAACCTGGTCAAAGGCCGTTATGGACAGCGGGCAAACTCGTGGATGGTCGGCCTTCGCCGACCATGACGGTTTAGGGAGTGCGGCTCACCAAGTTCAACCGGACAGCCGTGAATCAAATCCGGCAAGGCATCCAGGGCGAGTGACGGACTCGTGGCCCTGGATTCCCGCTTTCTCGGGAATGACGGATTGCGGTGGGTCGCGGAAAATGCACCAAATGCCACCGTTCCGGTTCGACAGGGAGGACGTCATGACGAAGCACATCAGCGAAGAGGCGCTGGCGCAGCGCGCGGCGGAGATGGAGCCGTGGTACTGGCACGGACCGGCGACCTTCTTCAAATGTCCCTGGAACGCCGATCCCGCCGCCTGCGATATCGGTCTCGTCGGCGTGCCCCACAGCTCGGGCAACGGCTCGACGGAGCGCGACCAGCATCTCGCGCCGCGCGCGGTGCGCAACATCTCCGGCTGGTATCGCCGGGCCCATCAGAAATTCCGCATCAAGCCCTGGGATGTCTGCCGCATCCACGATCTGGGGGACGTGCCGCTGCCCGAGGCCATGGTCAACGATATCTCGGTCGACCATATCGAGGAGTTCTATACGCGGCTTGATGCCGCCGGGACGAGGCCGGTCTCCATCGGCGGCGATCATTCCATCACCGGCCCGATCCTGCGCGCGCTGGGGGGAGCAGACGCGAAGCTCTCCAAGGGCCGCAAGCTCGCCATGGTGCATTTCGACGCCCATCGCGACGATTACGAATATCTGCCCCACTGGCTGGGCAGTAAGCGCTCCGCGGCCCATTGGGCCGCCTATACCATCCATGAGGGGATTGTCGATCCTTCGCACAGCATCCAGCTCGGCATGCGCGGCAATCCCATGCGGGTCAGGGTCGATCCGACCCAGAGCGATATGGGCTATCGCATCCTGACCTCCGAGCTCATCTTCGAGCTGGGGCTCGAGGAATCGGCGCGCCTCATCCGCGAGCGGGTCGGCGATCTGCCGGTCTACATCACCTTCGATCTCGATGCGCTCGATCCCTGTGATGCACCGGCGGTCGCCAATCTCGAGCCCGGCTATCGGGCGCTGCGCACCTATGAGGCGATCCGCCTGCTCCAGGTGCTGCGCGGCCTCGACATCGTCGGCGCCGATATCGTCTGCATGATCCCGAGCAAGGATACGCCCTGCCAGATCACCACCATGACCTCGGTGGTGCTGATGTTCGAGATGATCAGCCTGATCGCCGACCGCCTGCATGCCGGGCGCCCGGTGGAGGCGGCCTCGGCTTTCAGCTAGGCGTGCACTCATAAATCATGCCGCGGCTCAGGTCGGATGCGTCTGTGTCCGTTATGCCCCAAACAGCGGCGCGGAAGCAGACATGACCGGAGGTCCGAGTTGTGCCAGAAGCAGAAGTCGGCCGATCTCAATCCTCAATCGCCTAACCGGCGGCAGGTGCCGTTGACGAGAAAACGGCCCCGGCTGGCCTTGCTACGCACTGCGCCTCGGAAGGCTTTCCGCAGCGATGATTCCATGGGGGCCATAGGTAACATATGAGATCGCCGCGAATTTCTTACTGTAACTCTGGTCAAGTTGACCACCCTTGCTCCAAAAGGTCGCGCTGGCCATCTCTGCCTCGCGGAACTCGAACCCGTCATGAGGTTGAATCGAGATGAAGTGGGGTTTGCCGGTGACAGGGTTCTGAATCGGCTCGATCTCTGCGCCCAAGACATTGCTGACCACGAACCGCCCCTTCCGGCCCTTGAGATCCCATTCAAACTCTATATCCGCGAACATAGGATCGGGCTCATGCTCGATGGTCGATGCGTAGATTGCAAATCCCGTAGTCGGCTCCTGCTCCTTTCCGCCTAGGATCTTGAACAAGGCGTCAACCTGATCGGGTGTGGCCTTCTTATCTACAATGCTGCACCAAGTACCATGACCCTCGTGAACTGGCCCAGGCCAGCGATAGACTCCTGCCACGCGAAGGCCATCCAGCCGGATTCTGCCAAAGTGGCCCTCGGTGATCTCCATCGCCATAACGCCTTCACAAGGCAGCCGCGTTGGCGCGGCATTGAACTCGCACGGACAGCCATAGTCGCAGCTGCAGGTGCCGATTTGCTTGGTGCGAATCATCCAATCAACGTAGCTCACGGTTCCCCCACATAGAGCATTGCTTGCCACATCGGGTCGTTGCTGTCGGGATCATTCGGAAGCACGCGAGCCCCGCAGCTACGAAATCATTGCATATTTTT
>DATFRE010000386.1:0-3281 GCA_035263545.1 Dongiaceae bacterium | reverse complement strand
CGCGGGCTGCTGGCGACCACGCGCGTATCTGCCGAGGCTGCTGGGATCAGATGAGCGTGCCGGTCCCAATCCGTGGTCCGCTGGCCGTGCCGTTCCGTATTTTCGGAATCTCGCAGAGCAAGATGAACCCAAACATTTGCACGATCTGCGAACGTGCCTTCCGCCGCGTCAAGAAGCATCGGCACATATCGGCGAGCGCGACCATCCTGTTTGCTGACATCCGCGGCTATACCAACCTCTCCGAGCGGATCGGCTCATCCGAGTTGAGCGACATCGTCAGTACCTTCCAAGATCAGTGCGCTCAAGCCATCTGGGCTCACGACGGCATCGTCAACAAGCAAATGGGCGATGGCCTGATGGCGATCTTCAACTTTCCGATCAAGATCGAGCGTCACGCCGAGGCGGCGGTGGCAGCGGCCCTCGAAATACAGCGCCGCTGCAAAGCCGCGCTCGCCGCCTTGGCCCCCCATTTTGATGATGCGGCGGCCTCGCCTGGTGTTGGCGTCGGCATACACACCGGTCAGGTCGAGATCGGGGAGTTCTCAACCATCCGCAGCGATTTCACCGCGATTGGCGGCACCGTCAATCTGGCTGCCAGGCTCGAAGCTCAAGCGGTGATCGGCGAGATTCTGGTCTCGGCCGAGAGCGCAGCGCTGGCGCCGGGTCTTACGGCCGTCGCCGCGACGCGTACGCTCGTGCTCAAGGGCATCGAGCGTCCGGTGGTGGCTCGTGTCCTGACCGCCAGCGAGTCAGTGCATCTGCGCTGACGCGGTATTGCTGACCGCGGTCGAGAGGCAGAAGAGCGTCCAGAGTTTCTTGCGGTGGTCGCGCGTCCCCGACTGATGCTCGGACCACAGCCGCTCGACATGACCCTGCCGGAACCAGTCGCCGAGAGGAGAGCTCCGGCCGAGGATCGCCTCGCCCACCGGCTCCTTCAGCGTCTCGCGCAGCATCCGCGCCAGCGGCACGGCGAAGCCGTGCTTCTTCCGTTCGACGATCTCCCGCGGCAGATGGCGAAGGGCCAGCTTCTTCAGCAGCCGCTTGGTCGCGAGCCCGCGGAGCTTGTCGTCGGAGGGCAGGCTCATGGCGTATTCGGCGAAGGCGCGGCCAAGATAGGGTGCCCGCACCTCCAGGCTCACATACATGGAGGCGCGGTCGACCTTCTGCAGGATGTCCTCCGGCAGATAGGTGGTGGCGAAGAGATGGATCAGCTCCGCCGTCGACCAGGGCTTGGCGCCGCGCGCCTGAAGGCGCTCGGCGATGGGATCCTCGAGGCTCGCCGCGGCCGCAGCCCGGGCCTCGGGCCGCCACAGCCGGTCGAGCTCCTCCGGCGCGAAGGGCGCCATGCAGGCGGCCCATTGCCGCGCCGGGTCGAGCCCGCTCGCCAGGCTCAATTGCCTGAGCAGGAAGCCGTTGCTCATATAGCCCCCGCCATGGGGGATCGCGGCCAGCATCTGGCGGCCGAGCCGGCCGAGCCCGGCGGGGATCGCGGCCAGCGCCGCGGCGGCGCGATTGGCCTTGAAGCTGATATAGCCGGCGAAGAGCTCATCGGCCCCGTCGCCGCCGAGCGCCACGGTCACATGGCGCCGCGCGGCGCGGCTCAGCACCCATGTCGGCAGTAGGGAGGAATCCGCGAGCGGCTCGTCCATATGCGCCGTCACTGCCCGGAAGGCATCGAGCAGGGCCGCCTCGTCGAGGGCTACGACCTCATGGGTGAGGCCGAGGCTCTTTGCCAGGGCCCTTGCGGCCGGCGTCTCGTCATAGCTTGCCCCCGGCACGGCGACGGTCAGCGCCGTCAGTCCGGGCGCATGGCGGGCGACGAAGGCGGCGATGAGGGAGGAATCGATCCCGCCCGAGAGGAACACCCCCACCGGCACATCGGCGACCAGCCGGTCGCGAACCCCGGAATCGAGCAGCGCCTCGAGGCGCTCCAGCCGCTCGCCCTCGCTCTCACGGGCACGCGCGCTGCCGGCCTCGTCCGGGTCGGGGCGCCAGTAGCAGCGGATCTCCGTGCGCCCGCGGGCATGGGTCAGGACATGGCCGGCGGGAAGCTTGCGCATTCCCTGGCGGAGCCCGCGCTGACCGGGGAGGTATTCGAAGGCGAGGAAGCTCGCGACCGCGCCGGGATCGACCGGCAGGTCGCGGCAGGCCGGATGGGCCAGCACCGCCCGAGGCTCCGAGCCGAAAATGAATCCACCACCGGGCTCGGCAAAATAGATCGGCTTCTCGCCGAAGCGGTCGCGGGCGAGATGCAGGCTTTGGGTCTTCGCCTCGTAGAAGGCGAAGGTGAACATGCCGTCGATCTTCTCGAGGGTGGCGGCGACCCCTTCGCGCTGGAGCAGGCGGAACAGCACCTCGGTGTCGGAGCGGTCGATGAGATTAACTCCGGCCGCGGTCAGCTCGGCGGCGAGTGCTCCGAAGCCATAGATCTCGCCGTTATAGAGCAGGGCATCGCCCGTCACCGGATCGACCCGGGGCTGGTGGCCGCCCGAGAGATCGATGATGGCCAGGCGCAGATGGCCGAAGGCGAGGGGGCCCGCCACATGGATGCCGGTCTCGTCGGGGCCGCGATGGGCGATGGCAGCCAGCATGCCACGCAGCACGGCCTCGTCCGCCACGGCGGGGCGGTCAGGATCGCGCAGATAGCCGGCGATGCCGCACAAGGCGCTTCTCCGCTAGTGTCCTGACCCAGAAATTCGCGTGCGAATTTCTGGGATAAGCAGGCCACTCAAATCAATAATTTGTGTCCCGCAGCCACCGGGACTCTGGTTCGACGAATTTCGGAATCGGAACACTAGTCGATATTGATCGTCTTGCGCACGATATAGGCGCGCTTGCCCCGGCTCTCGTAGTAGGTGCGCATCTGGATCTCGGCGATGACGCCGAAGAAGATGCAGAGCAGGGCGGTGACCGTGAGCAGCACGACGAGCAGCGGCAGCGGCGTCTTGATGAAGGATGTCCCCTCCCCGAAGCGCAGCCACAGCGCGTAGAGCCCGGCGAGGAAGGCGCCGGCAAGCGAATAGAAGCCGATCTTGCCGAAAAACTGCATCGGCCGGTCCATGGCCTGGTCGAAGAAGAAGATGACCAGCAGGTCGAGGGCGACGCGCGGGATGCGCGAGAAGCCGTATTTCGAGCGGCCATGCAGCCGCGGATGGTGGACGACCGGCAGCTCGGTCACCCGCGCTCCCTCCCAGCTCGCATAGATGGGGATGTAGCGGTGCATCTCGCCGTAGAGGCGGACATTCTCCAGGGCCCAGCGCCGATAGGCCTTAAGGGTGCAG
>DATFRE010000385.1:0-4595 GCA_035263545.1 Dongiaceae bacterium | reverse complement strand
GAGGTGAAGAAGCTCTGCCCCATCGCCGATGTCTCCGGCGTCTATGGCGGGCTCTATGATCCCCATGAGGGGCATCTCGACGCCAATGGCACGACCCAGGCCTATGCCAAGGGGGCGCGCAAGCGCGGCGCCGAGATCTTCCTCCAAAACCGCGTGCTGGAGCTCCATCCCCGAACCGGAGGCGGCTGGACCGTCGTGACCGAGCAGGGGACGATCACCGCCGAGCATGTGGTCAATGCCGGCGGGCTCTGGGCCAAGCAGGTGGGGATGATGGCCGGCATCGACCTGCCGGTGACGCCCATGGAGCATCATTACCTCGTCACCGAAACGGTGCCGGAGGTGGCAGCGCTCGGCCGCGAGCTGCCGCTGACCGTGGATATGGAGGGCTTCACCTATCTGCGCCAGGAGCATCAGGGCGTGCTGCTGGGCATCTACGAGACGCGGCCCAAGCATTGGAACACCGAGGGTGCGCCGTGGGACTACGGCACGGAGCTCATCCCCGAGGATATCGATCGCATCGCCCCTGAGCTCGAGATCGGCTATCGCCGCTTTCCCTGCCTGCAGAATGTCGGCATCAAGCGCTGGGTCAACGGCGCCTTCACCTTCACCCCCGACGGCAATCCCCTGGTGGGGCCGGTGCCGGGGCTGCGCAACTACTGGGTCGCCTGCGGGGTGATGGCGGGCTTCAGCCAGGGCGGCGGCGTCGGGCTCTCCCTCGCCCAATGGATGATCGAGGGCGAGCCGGGTGCCGACATCTTCGGCATGGATGTCGCCCGCTATGGCAGGTTCGCCGCCAACCGGTCCTATCTGAAGGCCAAGACCGCGGAGTTCTATGCCCGGCGCTTCGTGCTCACCTATCCCAACGAGCAGCTCCCCGCCGGGCGGCCGCTGAAGTGTGCCCCGGCCCATGAGGCGATGCGCGAGGCCGGCGCTGCCTTCGGCGCGCTCTACGGGCTGGAATATCCGCTCTATTTCGCCGGCAAGGATTTTCGCGAGACGCCGACCCTGAAGCGCTCCAACGCCTTCGGAATCGTCGGGCGCGAGGTTAAGGCGGTGCGCGACGGCGTCGGCCTGCTCGATACAACCGCCTTCGCCCGCTACGAGGTCCAGGGGCCCGGCGCTGGCGCCTGGCTCGACCGGCTGCTCGCCTCCAAGCTCCCCTCGCCGGGCCGGGTTCGCCTGGCGCCGATGCTGGGCCCCTCGGGCCGGCTCATGGGCGATCTCACCATCCTCTGCTGGCGGGAGGAGCGCTATTGGCTAATGGGCTCCTACTACCTCCAGCGCTGGCATATGCGCTGGTTCCGCGACCATCTGCCGGCGAGCGGCGTGGCCTTGCGCAACATCTCCGACGAGGTCACCGGCTTCGCGCTCGCGGGGCCGCGGTCGCGCGAGGTGCTGGCGGCGCTCGCCTCGGCGAATCTCTCGAGCAAGACCCTTCCCTTCATGTCCTGCCGGAAGATGGAGGTCGGCCTCTTGAATGCCCATATCGGCCGGCTCTCGGTTGCCGGCGAGCTCGGCTACGAGATCAATGTCCCGGCGAGCGAGCAGCTCGCGCTCCGTCAAATGCTGCTGGAGGCCGGCCGCGATCACGGGCTGGCCGAGATCGGCTACAACGCCCTCAACGCGCTGCGCATGGAGAAGAGCTTCGGCATTTGGTCGCGGGAGTTCACCTGGGCCTATACTCCAGGGATGAGCGGGCTGGACCGTTTCACCGCCTTCGACAAGGGCGATTTCATCGGCCGCGAGGCCGCGCTCAAGGAGCGCGATAAGCCTTCGCAGCGCAAGCTGGTGACACTGGAGATCGCCGCCGAGGATGCGGATGCCTCGGGCTTCGAGCCGGTCTGGATGGGCGAGCGGCGCATCGGCTTCGTCACCTCCGGCGCCTATGGCCATTCGACCGGCAAGAGCCTCGCCATGGCCTATCTCGACCGCGACGTGGCTGCGCCCGGCGGCACGGTCGAGGTCCATGTGATCGGCGTGAAGCGCCGTGCTACGGTGCTTGCGGGCCCCGCTCACGACCCCACGGGCGCCCGGATGCGGGAGTAGAGAGATGACCATCCTCGAAGGCAGAAGTGGCGAGCGCCGCGGCCGGCGCCGGGCGGGCGGCGATGGCAGCGCGGCACGGCGCGCCAGCACCTATCGTCACCTGGTCAATCCCTTCGAGCCGCTGCGCGTCTTCTCCGACGACCATATCGAGGCGATGCACCGGACGGCGTTGCGCATCCTGGAGGAGCTGGGCATGCGGGTGCTGCTGCCCGAGGGCCGACGCATCCTCGCCGCGGCCGGCGCCAGGGTGGACGAGGAGAGCCGTATGGTGCGCCTCGACCGCGGGCTGGTCGAGGAGATGCTTGCCAAGGCGCCATCCCAGATCGAGCTCGTCGCCCGTGCGCCCGAGCGCTGCCTCACCATCGGCGGCCGGCATGTCGCGGTGATCCCCGTCGGTGGCCCGCCCCATGTCACCGACACCGACCGGGGAAAGCGCGCCGGCACGCTGGCGGATTATGTGGAGTTCACCAAGCTCGCCCAGAGCTACGACGTCATCCATCTGCTGGGCGCCAGCGTCGAGCCGCAGGAGATCCCGACACAGTTCCGTCATCTCGATGTGACCCTCACCCAGCTCACCCTGGGCGACAAGATGCCCTGGGTCTATTCCCGCGGGCAGGGCCAGGTCCATGACTGCTTCCAGATGGTGGCGCTGGCCCATGGCATCGCGATGGGAGATCTGCCGAATGCGGTCCGCGCCTATACGGTGATCAACACCAACTCGCCGCTCCAGCTCGACATCCCCATGACCCAGGGCATCATCGATTTCGCCGCGGCGGGACAGCTCCTGGTCATCACCCCCTTCACGCTGGCGGGCGCCATGGCGCCGGTGACGCTGCCCGGCGCCTTGACCCAGGCTCATGCCGAGGCGCTGGCCGGCATCACGCTCGCCCAGATCGTTCGCCCGGGCGCGCCGGTGGTCTATGGCAGCTTCACCTCCAATGTCGACATGCGCTCCGGCGCGCCCGCCTTCGGCACGCCGGAATATGTCAAGGCGAGCTTCGGGGCGGGCCAGCTCGCCCGGCGGCTTGGCATTCCCTGGCGCTGCTCCAACGCCAATGCCTCCAACACGCCGGACGCGCAAGCCGCCTATGAATCCGAGATGTCCCTCTGGGGCGCCCTCATGGGCGGCTGCAATTTTTTGATTCATGGCGCCGGCTGGCTCGAGGGCGGGCTCACCGCCTCGCTGGAGAAGTTCATCCTCGATATCGAGATGCTGCAGATGTTCGCCGAGCTCTTCCAGCCGGTCGCCTTCTCCGAGGACGAGATGGCCTTCGAGGATATCCGGGAGGTCGGCCCGGGCGGGCATTTCTTCGCTGCCCCCCATACCATGAGCCGCTACCAGAGCGCCTTCTACGCCCCGCTGGTCTCCGACTGGCGCAATTTCGGCCAATGGAGCGAGGACGGATCGCGCACCGCGACCGAGCGCGCCAATCTGATCTGGAAGAAGACGCTGGCCGACTTCACCCCGCCGCCGATGGACCCCGGCCGGTTCGAGGCGCTGGCCGATTTCGTCGCCCGGCGCCGGGAAGAAGGCGGCGCCCCGCCGGTCTCCTGAGCCAAAGCGGCCGATGCAGGCGCATATCGTCCTGGCCCATCCGGAGCCCCGCTCCTTCAATGGCCATCTGGCGGCGGTTGCGCGCCGCTCGCTGGAGGCGCGGGGCTGGGGCGTCTCCTTCTCCGATCTCTACGCCATGGACTTCGACCCCTGCGAGCGGGCCGAGCATTACGCCGAGCGCCGGCAGAAGGAGCGCTTCGACGTCCAGGCCGAGCAGCGCCATGCCTCGGACCAGGGCAGGATCCCGCCCGAGGTTGCCGCGGAGATCGAGAAGCTCGACCGCGCCGATCTGCTGATCCTGCAATACCCCATGTGGTGGCATCTGCCGCCGGCGATGCTGAAGGGCTGGTTCGACCGCGTGCTGATCTATGGCGAGGTCTATCAGAGCCAGAAGCGTTTCGAGAAAGGCCGCTTCCTCGGCAAGCGGGGCATGCTCTCGGTCACCGTCGGCACCAGCCCGGAGACCTATGCCTTCGATGGGCGGAGCGGCGACATCGATCTGCTGCTCTGGCCCGTCCATTTCACCCTGGCCTATGTCGGCTATGCGGTCCTCGAGCCCTTCATCGCCTATGGCGTCGAGGCGGGGCTGCGCTATTCCGACGCTTCCGTCGTCGAGGCGCGGCTGAAGCGGGTGGAGACGGATCTCGGCGATGCCCTTGGGAAGCTGGATCAGCGGGCGGCGATTCCGTTCAACCGCATGGCCGAATGGGGACCGGACGGGCGGATCACGGCGGAGGCAGAAATCCACTCGCCCTTCATCCGGCGCAAGGCCCAACTGGATCTGGGATAGGGCCCGGGCTCCTTCGAAATTCCGGGTTAGGCGCCGACCACAAATCGTCCTAAGGTGGGGCCGGCGGTGGCTGGCGGTCACGGTTCCGCGCGGCAAGCGGGCCGCAGCAATCGGGGGGCTCAATGCATCAATCCTTGCGAGGCTTCGTGACGGGCTGCGGATCGATCGCCACCGAGAAGGAAGGAATGCAGGAGCTGGTGGCCA
>DATFRE010000384.1:0-12241 GCA_035263545.1 Dongiaceae bacterium | reverse complement strand
AGCTCTACCGGGCGGTGCTGCAGCGCATCCTCGAGGCTTGGCTCGCCAGCGGCGACGGCATCCGCACCGAGGCCGATCCCGCGACTGCCTTCACCGACTACATCTCCGCCAAGATGGAGGCCTCCCGCCGCCAGCCCTATGCCTCCAAGGTCTTCGCCAACGAGATCCTGCACGGCGCGCCGGAGGTCGACGATTATCTCCGCGACCAGGTTCATCGCTGGGTGCAGGACAAGGCGCGCGTCATCGATCGCTGGGTCGCCGAAGGCAGAATGCGGCCCGTCGATGCCCCTCACCTCTTCTTCGTCCTCTGGGCCGCGACGCAGACCTATGCCGATTTCGACTGCCAGATGCGGGCGGTGCTGAAGCGCCGGCGTCTGGCGCCCGGCGACTACGCGGCGGGCGCGGCGCTGATCACCCGCATGGTCCTCGGCGCCTGCGGGATTCGCACCGGCAATGGAGCGGACAGGCGGCGCGTCACGCAAGCGCGCTGACCGCCGGGGCTGAACTTGACCGTTTGGACAGTTTGGCCCTAGTCTCGGTATCGAAGTTCTGCGGCTCGCCGGCGAGCCCGGAAGCGCATCCGAACGCTTCGCCCTGGCCGGTGCTGCCGCCGAGGGGTCAATTTCAACAGGGAGAACTTCCATGCCGCCAGCCGATCACGGCCTGCCGCACATCAGCCGTCGCCATCTCATCCGCCTCGGCGCGCTCGGCGCCACAGCTCTTGCCTTGCCTCTCAGCCGCGCCCTCGCCGCCGATCAGGTGAAGATCGCCGGCGTCTTCGGCACGCCCATCGAGGAGCCCTGGGTCAATCAGATCCATGTCGCCCTCCTCGAGGCCAAGAGCGATCTGGGCGTCGAATACATCTGGTCCGAGAACGTGAAGGCCTCGGATTTCGGCCGCGTGCTGCGCGAGCATGCCGAGAAGGGCGCCAGTCTCGTCATGGGGGATGCCTTCACCGACGAGGACGCCTCCCGCCGCGCCGCCAAGGCCTATCCCAAGGTCGCCTTCGTCATGGGCTCTGGCGGCGGCCCGGCGGATCCCAATTTCGGCGTCTTCGACAACTGGATCCATGAGCCCGCCTATCTCTGCGGCATGATCGCCGGCAAGCTCACGAAGTCGAACACCGTCGGCTGTGTCGCCGCCATGGCGATCCCGGAGGTGAACCGCCTGGTCAACGCCTATCGCGCCGGAGCGAAGGAGGTGAACAAGAACGTCAAGTGCAAGTTCTCCTTCATCGATTCCTTCTTCGATCCGCCCAAGGCCAAGGAGGCGGCGCTCGCCCAGATCGAGGCCGGGGTGGATGCAATCTATGCCGAGCGCTTCGGCGTGATCGAAGCCGCCCATGACAAGGGCATCGTCGCCTTCTCCAACATGTCGGATCAGTCGGCCATCGCCCCCGACACGGTGGTGACCGGCCCGATCTGGGACATGTGGCCCATGGTCAATCATGTCGTGAAGCTGGTGCAGGCCAATCTCGATACGGCCCAGGATTTCGGCGGCTATTCCTATATGGGCAAGGGCGGCTCCTATCTCGCGCCCTACCACGCCTGGGAGAGCAAGCTCTCGCCGGAGATCAAGGACATGGTCGCCAAGCGCACCCAGGAGATCAAGGACGGCGCCTTCCGCGTCGATGTCGACGAGGCGGTCCCGGTTTCGGACTAGAAGCGTCTCGGACTAGCAGCAAGCCCCGCGCGCCCTCTCGCCCCACGGGAGAGGGCCGCAGCACCAGGAGAATCATGCCGCCCGCCGAGCTCCTTGCCATGCGCGGCATCTGCAAGAGCTTCGGCGCCGTCCTCGCGGCGGATCATGTCGATCTCACGCTCCAGGCCGGAGATGTGCTGGGCCTCCTGGGCGAGAACGGCGCCGGCAAGACGACGCTGATGAACATCCTCTTCGGCAGCTATGCCGCCGACGAAGGCAGCATCGCGATCGAGGGTCGGCCGGTTGTGATCCACAGCTCGGCCGATGCCCTGGCGCTCGGCATCGGCATGGTGCATCAGCATTTCCATCTGGTGGCCCGCCATACGGTGCTCGAGAACCTCATGGTCGGGCGCAAAGGCCGCGGGCTTCACCTCGACCGCGCCGGCGCGCTGGCACGGCTGGCGGAGATCGGCCGGCACTTCCGCCTCCGCCTTTCGCCCGACGCCCTGGTCGGCGAGCTCACCATCGGCGAGCAGCAGCGCCTGGAGATCATCAAGGCCCTCTTCCGCGGCGCGCGCATCCTCATTCTCGACGAACCGACGGCGGCGCTCACGCCCTCGGAGACCGAGGGGCTGTTCGATGCCGTGCGCGCCATGTCCGCCGAGGGCATGGCCGTGATCCTGATCAGCCACAAGCTCCACGAGGTGCGCGCGGTCACCAACCGCATCATGGTGATGCGCCAGGGCCGGGCCGTCGCCGAGCTCGCCAATGACGCGACGGTCACGGAGCGCCGCCTGGCCGAGCTCATGTGCGGACGCGAGCTGACGGCGCCCCAGAAACCGCCCGCCAGCCCCGGGCGGGTGCTGCTGCGCCTCTCCGCCATCGCCACCGCCGGCAGCGAGCGCCGGCGTCTCAAGGATGTCTCCCTCGCGCTCCATGCCGGCGAGATCCTGGGCATCGCCGGGGTGGCCGGCAATGGCCAGCGCGAGCTGGCGGAGGTCATTGCCGGCATGGCGACCCCGCTCGCCGGCCGCATCGAGATCGACGGCAAGCCGGTCGATCGCCTCGACCCGCGCCGCGCGCAGGAATTGCGGATCGCGCGCATCCCGGAGGACCGCATCGGCACCGGCCTCTTGATGCAATCGCCGCTCGCCGACAGCATGGCGCTGCCGCGCATCTCCTCGCCACCCTTTAGCCGTCACGGGCTGCTCGACCGCGGCGCCATCCGCAGCTTCGCCGAAGCAGAGATCGAGAAGTTTGCCATCCGCACTCCGGGTGCACTCGCCCGCACCGGAACGCTCTCCGGCGGCAATCTGCAGAAGGCGCTGCTGGCCCGCGAGCTGGCCTGGGACCCTCTGGTGGTGATCGCGGCTCAGCCGACCCGCGGCCTCGATGTCGGCGCCACCCAGTTCGTCCGGGCGAAATTCCTCGAGCTGCGGGCGGCGGGCTGCGGCCTGATCGTCATCACCGAGGATCTGGAGGAGCTGTTCCAGATCTCCGACCGCATCGCGGTCATGTCCGAGGGCCGCATTCTCGGCGATTTCCCGATCGCCGAAGCCAGCCTCGAGACCATCGGCCTGCTCATGACCGGCGGCGCGCATCCCGGAGCGGCGGCATGATCCATCTGCGCCTGGAGCGCCGCAGCGCCACGCCCGCCTGGCTCAATCTCCTCTTGCCTCTGCTGGCGCTGGCCGCGGCCCTCATCCTCTGCAGCGGCCTGGTGGCGCTGGCCGGCGCCGATGTGCTCGACGCCTATGCCCAGCTCTTCCTCACGCCCTTCAGCACCGGCTTCGATCTGGAGCAGACGGCGATCAAGGCGGCCCCGCTGGTTTTGACCGGGCTTGCCGTCGCCATCGCCTTCCGTGCCCGCTTCTGGAATATCGGCGGCGAGGGCCAGCTCTATGCCGGCGCCGTGGCCGCCGCCTTTCTGGGAACGCAGCTCTGGCTGCCCATCGGCCTGATCTGGCCCGCGATGATCCTCGCCGGTGCGCTGGCGGGCGCCGTCTGGGCGCTGCTGCCGGCTTATCTGCGCACGCGCTTCAAGGTCGACGACGTTGTCACGACCCTGCTGCTGAACTTCATTCTGCTCTACGGCATATCGGCCCTGCTCGACGGGCCCTGGAAAAACCCGCGCAGCGCCTATCCCACCTCGCCCCCGATCCGCGCCGAGGCCGAGTTTCCCATCTTGCCCGGCACGGAGCAGCTCCATCTCGGCGTCGTGGTGGCGCTGCTCGCCGTTCCCATCCTCTGGTTCATCCTGAACCGCACCACCTTCGGCTTCGCGGTCAAGGCGGTGGGCGAGAATGCCCGCGCCGCGGCCTATGCCGGCATCTCCACCGCGCGCACCATCCTCGCCACCGCCGCGCTCTCGGGCGCGCTCGCCGGGCTCGCCGGCGCGGGCGAGGTCGGCGGCGTGCACTACCAGGTGATGGCCGATCTCTCCCCCGGCTATGGCTATACCGGGATCGTCATCGCCATGCTGGCGCGGCTCAATCCGCTGGGCGTGCTGCCGGCGGCGATCTTCTACGCCGCCATGATAACAGGTGCTGAGGGCATGTCGCGGGCAACAGGCGTCCCCGTCTTCCTCGCCGATGTCATCCAGGGCGTCTCGCTGCTGACCATGCTGGCAGCACTGCTCTTCACCCAGTACCGGCCGCGCATCGCCGGAAGTCATCCCGGCATGGCCCGCCATGCATGACCTTCTGGCCCAGCTCCTTCAGGTCGGCTTCTTCGCGGCGCTGATCCGGATCGCCACGCCCCTCATCTTCGCCACCCTCGGCGAGCTTCTGGCCGAGCGCTCGGGCGTGCTGAATCTCGGGGTCGAGGGCATCATGCTCTTCTCGGCCATGACCGGCTTCACCGCCACCTATTACAGCGGCAGCCTCTGGACCGGCGTGGCGGCCGCGGCTGCGACCGGCGCGATCATGGGCCTGCTCATGGGGCTCCTGACCGTGACCCTCGGGCTGTCGCAGCATGTCTCCGGGCTCGGCGTCACCATGCTCTGCTCGGGCTTCGCCTTCTTCTTCTACCGTCTCATCTTCGGCGAGCCCTCTCAGCCCCCGAGCATCCAGCCCTTCCGGGCGCTTCCCATCCCGGGTCTCAGCGACATCCCCTTCATCGGCCCGGTCCTGTTCAATCAGTTCGCCCTCAGCTATCTCGCCTTCGCCGCCGTTCTCCTGGCGGCCCTGGTCCTGGCCCATACGCCCTGGGGGCTCAGCCTGCGCACGGTGGGAGAAAATCCCCGGGCGGCGGATGCGGCCGGGGTCAATGTGGCCGCCATCCGCTATCAGGCGCTGCTGCTCTCCGGGGCGCTGATGGGGATCGGGGGCGCCTATCTTTCGATCGCGCAGTACAACGCCTTTACCTTCGGCGTCATCTCGGGGCGCGGCTGGGTCGCCATCGCCCTGGTCGTCTTCGGCCAGTGGCAGCCCTGGCGGAGTGCGCTGGGCGCGCTGCTCTTCGCCTTCATCGACGCCCTCCAGCTCCGCCTCCAGGCGAGCGGCCTGATCCACGTGCCCTATCAGGTCTTCCTGATGCTGCCTTTCGTGCTGACGATCGTCGCCATGGCGCTGGTCTCCCGCAATGCCCGCGCGCCGGCGGCCCTCCTCATCCCCTTCCGCCGGGAGGAGCGCTGAGGATGCTCAGCCCTGGCCCCGGCGATCCTCGAAATCGCGCTGGCTCCGTGCGGCCGCGTCGTCGGCGCCGCTCCGGTTGCTGTAGAAGATCAGGGCCATCAGCCCGGCGCCGAGGGCGCTGCTGATGAGAATGCCGAGGCCCGCGGCGATCGCGATATTGGGATTGTTGCCCAGCGCATCGAGCCAGCCCAGGCACCAAGCGCCGAGCAGGAAGAGGACGACCACGCCGAGGCAGATTAGAATGAACCATATGATCCATTTCATGGCTGTGTTCTCTGTGGCTTTCTTGCAAGAGCTAGGTCTTGAACCGCCGGCTGCAAGACTCCGTTCCCCTTCTCGTCACATCTTGCTGACTGACAATCTCCGTTGATTTCTATACCCATATAGATATAATCGCACGGATTGAACCGATGCGCCGCGGCGATGCTTATCGTGCCGTCTATACGGTGAGAATTGCACAGAGTGTTCACGTGCTGCACGCATTCCAAAAGAAATCGAAATCAGGAATCAAGACGCCCAGGGCGGATGTTGACCTGATCGAACGCAGGCTGAGAGCGGTTCTGGAACGCTATGGCGACGATGAAAGGACATAGGCACATGGTCCGCAAAACCAAATGGCGCGGCACTGACAATGTTCTGGCGGACCTGGGATTTCCTGACGCGGAGGAATTGTCGGCCAAAGCCATCCTGGCAAAGAAGATCAACGACATCATCGAGAGTCGAGGTCTTGCTCAGCTTCAGGTGGCCAAGCTCCTCGGCATGCCGCAGCCGAAGATCTCTGCCATCAGGAACTACAAGCTGCGAGGGATCTCTCTCGAGCGCCTGATGCAGGCGCTGACCGCGCTAGGACAACATGTTGAAATCATCGTGGCGCCGTCCCAGGGCGATGCCCGGGCGCGAATTGACGTTGCGGCTTGAGGCCGGGTTTCCCTGGGTGAATTGTGCGGGGGTTGACTGATGCTCGACCTCATCCTGCGCGGCGCAAATCTGCCGGATGGCAGCGAGAACCACGACATCGCCGTCGCCGATGGCCGGATCGCGGCGGTCGAGCCCGCCTTGAAGGCCGAGGCGGCGCGGGAGATCGATGCGCGCGGCCGGCTGGTGACGCCGCCCTTCGTCGATGCCCATTTCCATATGGATTCGACCCTGAGCCTCGGCCGGCCGCGGCTCAACGAGAGCGGCACGCTGCTGGAGGGGATCGCGCTCTGGTCGGAGCTGAAGCCGCATCTGGAGGTCGAGACCATCAAGGCGCGCGCCCACGAGCTCTGCCGCTGGGCGATCGCCCGCGGCAGCCTCGCCATCCGCAGCCATGTCGACATCTGCGACGACGAGCTCCTGGCTGTCGAGGCCCTGCTGGAGGTGAAGCGCGAAGTTAGTCCCTTCCTCGACCTCCAGCTCGTCGCCTTCCCGCAGGACGGGTTCCTCCGCCATGCGACGGCGCGCGAGAACCTGCTGCGTGCCCTCGACAAGGGCGTGGAGGTCGTGGGCGGCATCCCGCATTTCGAGCGCAGCATGGCCGAGGGCGCGCGCTCCGTGGCCGAGCTCTGCGAGATCGCCGCCGAGCGCGGCCTTCCCGTCGACATGCATTGCGACGAGACCGACGATCCCCTGTCGCGCCATGTGGAGAGCCTGGCCTTCGAGACGCAGCGCCTCGGCCTCGAAGGCCGCGTCACCGGCTCGCATCTCACCTCCATGCACTCCATGGACAATTACTATGTCAGCAAGCTGATCCCGCTCATGCGCGAGGCGGGGCTGCATGTGGTGGCCAATCCGCTGATCAACATCACCCTCCAGGGACGCCACGACAGCTATCCCAAGCGCCGTGGCATGACCCGGGTCAAGGAGCTCATGGCGGCGGGGCTCAATCTCGCCATGGGCCATGACTGCGTCATGGATCCCTGGTACAGCCTCGGCTCCCACGACATGCTGGAGGTTGCCCATATGGGCCTGCATGTGGGCCAGATGACGGGGACGGCGGAGATGCGCGCCTGCTTCGACGCCGTCACCGCGAACGCCGCCCGCGTACTGCGCCTCGAGGGCTACGGCATCGAGCCGGGCTGCAACGCCGATCTCGTCGTGCTCCAGGCGGCCGACCCCATCGAGGCGCTCCGTCTCAAGCCCGCCCGGCTCCATGTCCTGCGCCGCGGCCGGGTCATCGCCGAGACGCCGCCCGTGACGGCGACGCTCTTTACCGGGCAGGCGCCGTCGAGCGTGGATTTCGGCCGCCCGGCCTGAGGGCGGAGCTTGCGCTCAGCCCGGCTTGCCGGTGCCGGCATCGGGGGTCAGCTCGCCCTTGAACCAGAAGCCGTTGATCATCCAGTGCCCATCCCGCTTGACCGTGACGACATCGAAGGTCGCTGTGCCGTTCTGATAGTCGCCCGTCGCGGTATAGGTGCCGGTGATGGTCGTGCCGGTCTCGCTGTCGAAGGAGGAATCCGTGTTCCCCGTGGCGCCGTTGTACTTGATCAGCTTCCCCAGCCGCCGCAGGCTATCGAACAGCTTGGTCATGTTCGCCTGATCCTGCTTCATTTCCGGCGTGGCACGATCCAGAAGCTCGGCCTCGCTCCACTGGGCGGAAATGGCCGGGATCGCGGCATCGACGAAGGCGGCGCCCTCCGCATTCAGCTGGAAGCCCTTGTAGAGCAACACGCCGATGCCGACGCCCAGCAGGACGACCAGCCCGCAAACGACGACGCCAAGGATCTTCCAGAATCCTCTCAAGGACGCCCCATCGTGCAACCATGACGAGAGAACGCTAGCAAACTTCGATGGGCGCGTCAGCGCCTCCGGTCACAGAGCCCGTAGCCGGAGCAGCGCGATCTTGTGGACCTCGTCCAGGGCGGTGCGGAACTCGGCCGCGGCGCCATGGCCGATGCGCCGCTCGAAGGCGGCCAGGATCTCGGCGCGGCTGCGGCCCTTGACCGCCATGATGAAGGGGAAGCCGAACTTCGCCTTATAGGCCTCGTTGAGTGCGGTGAAGCGCTGGAATTCGGCGGGGCTGCAATCGCCCAGGCCCGCCCCGGCCTGCTCGGATGCCGATTGCGGGGTGAGTTCGCCCCGCATGGCGAGGCGTCCCGCGAGATCGGGATGGGCCCGCAACAGCGCGAGCTGCCGGTCGCGGGGTGCCGCCTCCACCGCTTCCCGCATTGCGGCCTGCAGCCCCTCCGCCGTGTCCTGCTCTTCCGTCAACCCCGCGACGAACACCGCTTCCGCGATCCAGGGCGAATGCTCGTAGACCGGGCCATAGGCGGCGAGGAAGGTCGCCCGGTCTATGCCGCGCGGCGGGTGCTCCAGCTTGTGGCGCGCCATAGAGGCTCTGCCGCTACTTCCCCTTGCCCAGGATCGCCTCGCGCCGCGCGAGGCTCTCGGCGGGCCAGAGCTTCTGCATGTCGTAATAGACCTCGACGGCGGGCACGCCCTCGGGCAGCCGCAGCCAGGGCAGCTTGGAGCGGGTGAAGATATGCACATCCGGTGACAGCGCGCTGGGCGCGTCCAGCGTGCCGACGCGGAGGAACCGCAAGGCCGGCCGGCGCCCGTAATCGCTCCAGACCGCGGTCATGCACTTGGGGCAGCGATAGATGTCGTGAGGCCGCCCGCTATCGGTGGGCATCGAGACCGGCTCGGGCTCCCCGGACAGAAGCTCGATGCGGTCGCTCTCGATCAGGGCATTGATGACGAAGGCGCTGCCCGTCTGCCGCTGACAGTCGAGGCAATGGCAGCAATGCACGAACATCGGCGCCGAAGTGAGCCGATAGCGCACCGCCCCGCAGGAGCAGCCACCTTCCAGACTGACGCTCATTGGGTCCCTCCAGCGGTCCGAGAGAGACCGCAAGTCTAGCCGGCGCGAACCCCGGAGCAAGGTCCGGCTTGCGGCACTCCGGAGCCCCTTCGACTATATCGATGGATTTGATAATCGGGGCCCAGGCCAACGAAGCTGGAACCGCTGCGATCTACTAACCAGCTGAAAAACAATAATTTCCAGAAACGAGTGCGCCTCGGAACCAGACGCGGAATGCTGCCAAACCTGTGACTCGAAACCATTATCAAGTAACTGTTGAAGATATTTCGCTTTGACTCTCGTTTGTCGACCGGGATGGCTGTGCGATGCTGAGATTGGGTTGGTCTGAACCCAATGCGGCCGAGATCCGCATCGGAGGAGACGGGAATGGGGCAGTTGACAACGCATGTTCTCGATACCGCCGCCGGGCTTCCAGCCGCCGGTGTTCGGATCGACCTCCACTGGCTCGGCGCGAGCGGCGTGCCTGCCAGCCGCACGCCCCTCCCCTCCGCTGTCACGAATGCCGATGGCCGCTGCGATGCCCCCCTGCTCGAGGGTCCCGCCTTCCTGGCTGGGATCTATGAGCTCGTGTTTCACGCCGGCACCTATTTCGCCGGCCGCGGCGTAACGCTGCCGAGCCCGCCCTTCCTGGACGAGGTCGTGATCCGCTTCGGCATCGCCGATCCCGCCCAGCATTACCACGTGCCGCTGTTGATCTCGCCCTACAGTTATTCCACCTATAGGGGGAGTTGAGGGCGCGCATGAGCGGCCGCATCAGGTTTCTGTTGGGCACTGAACACCGCGAGGTCGAGATCGCCGACCCGACCATGACGGTGCTCAACTATCTGCGGCTCGTCGAGCGGCGCACCGGCACCAAGGAAGGCTGTGCCGAGGGCGATTGCGGCGCCTGCACCGTGGTGCTGGGGGAACTCGTCCCGGATCATGGCAAGGGCGAGCGCCTCGCCTACCGCGCCGTCAATTCCTGCATCCAGTTCCTGCCCACCCTCGAGGGCAAGCAGCTCCTGACTGTGGAGGATCTCGCCACCTCCCGCAGCGCCCTGCATCCGGCCCAGCAGGCCATGGTCGAGAGCCACGGCTCACAATGCGGCTTCTGCACCCCCGGCTTCGTCATGTCGCTCTTCGCCCTGTTCCATACGCCGGGCCGTCTGGATCGCCGGCGCATCGACGACGCGCTCGCAGGGAATCTCTGCCGCTGTACCGGCTATGGCCCGATCATCGCCGCGGCGGGGCGGATGATGGAGATCGCCGAGAGCGATCGGTTCGATGAGGCCGAGGCCGAGACGGTCCGTGCCCTGCAGGCCCTGCGGGGCAATCCCGATCGGTCTGGAGAGACTCCCGACGGCCGCCGCTGGTTCGCCCCGCTGGGGGTCGAGGCCATGGCCGAGCTCCTCCTGCGCTTTCCCGAAGCCTGCCTGGTGGCCGGCGCCACCGATGTCGGCCTCTGGGTCACCAAGCAGCATCGCCGCCTCGATCCGGTGATCTATCTCGGCGAGGTCGAGGAGCTCGCCCGCATCGCCGTCGGGCCCGAGACGATCGAGATCGGCGCCGGCGTCACCTATGACCGCTTGCAAGACGTGATCGCCGAGGAATATCCCGATTTCGGCGAGCTGCTGCGTCGGCTCGGCTCAACCCAGATCCGCAATTGCGGCACCATGGGTGGCAATATTGCCAATGGCTCGCCCATCGGCGACAGCCCGCCGCCGCTGATCGCGCTCGGCGCCCGGCTGGTGCTGCGCCGCGGCGGCGAGCGGCGCGAGATCGCGCTCGAGGATTTCTTCCTCAACTACGGCAAGCAGGATCGCCGGCCGGGCGAGTTCGTGGAAAGCATCCGCCTGCCGCGGCGCGATCCGGCCTGGCGCTTCGCCTGCTACAAGATCTCCAAGCGCTTCGACCAGGACATCACCGCCTCCCTCGGCGCCTTCAACCTGAAGCTCGCGGGCGGAAGCGTGGCCGACATCCGGATCTGCTTCGGCGGCATGGCCGCGATCCCCAAGCGCGCGCGGGAATGCGAGGCGGCCCTCATCGGCCGGCCTTGGACTCTCGAGACGGTCCGGGAGGGACAGGCGGCGCTCCGGCGCGACTACACGCCCATTTCCGATGTGCGGGCGAGCCGCTCCTATCGCGCGCTGGCGGCGGAGAACCTTCTGCTCAAGTTCTTCCATGAAACCGGCGAGGGCGCCGCCCTCACCCGAACGCGGATCCTGCAGCCGGCGGGCGCGCGCCATGGATAAGCGCGCCCCTTCGGCCAGGCTTGCCGGCGGCGCCCATCAGGCGATCGCCCATGACAGCGCGGCCAAGCATGTGACCGGCGAGGCCCTCTATATCGACGATATTCCGGCCCCGCCGAACCTGGTGCATCTCTTCGCCGGCACCGCGACCAAGGCCCATGCCCGGCTGACCAGTCTCGATCTCGCGGCCGTCCGCGCGGCACCTGGCGTCGTCGCCGTTCTCACCGCCGAGGACATTCCGGGCAGCAATGACGTGAGCCCCATCGGTGCGGGCGACGACCCCATCTTCTGCGAAGGCGAGGTCGTGTTCCTGGGCCAGGTGCTCTTCGCCGTCGCGGCCGAGAGCTTCGATTCCGCCCGCGCAGCGGCGAAGCTGGCGGTGGTGGAGTATGAGGAGCTGCCGGCGCTCTTGACCGTCGAGGCCGCGCTCGAGGCCGGCAGCTTGCTGCTGCCGGACCATGTCATGCGCCGGGGCGATGCGGCCGCGGCCATCGCCGCCGCACCCGAGCACCTCGGCGGGCGCATCGCCATCGGCGGCCAGGATCACTTCTATCTGGAAGGACAGGTCTCCCTCGCGCTTCCCCAGGAGGATGGCGATGTCCTGATCCATTGCTCCACCCAGCATCCCTCGGAAGTGCAGCAGGGTGTGGCGCATGTTCTGGGCCGCCCGCGGAATGCCGTCACCGTCGAGGTACGCCGCATGGGCGGAGGGTTCGGCGGCAAGGAGACCCAGGCCGCGCAATGGGCCGCCATCGCAGCCCTCGCCGCGGTCAAAACCGGCCGGCCGCACTTGACCGCGGCGAGCGCGGCGATGGCGGCCCACTGCGCGGCCTGGGTCTCCTTGCCGCCGAACCCCCCGCCCATGCGGCGTACCTCGACGGTGACGGCATTGCGCGGGCGCCCCAGAACATGCGCCACGCCCTGCTGCACCTCCGAGG
>DATFRE010000383.1:0-7595 GCA_035263545.1 Dongiaceae bacterium | reverse complement strand
CGGCCTTCACCGGCCGGCGCGGTAGAGCGATCACTCCCTGAACAAATAGGGGCCCGGGAAATCGTCGACCACGGCGGTGTGGGTGACCAGGCCCGCCTCCGGCCGCCAGAGATGAAGCTGGAATCCCGGCGGCTCCAGCATGTAGCGGGCCTCGCCATCGGCCGTCAGATCGAGCATGACCTGGTGCGCCGTGGAAGGGCCGGTCGAGGCCGTGGTGCCGGCAAAGGGTGCCTGGATCGGGCGATGGACATGGCCCGAGATGACGCGCACCACATTGCCATGGCGCCGGATCATCTCAGCCAGCACCTCCGGGGCGGCCAGCCCCATCTCGTCCATATGGGCGATGCCGGTGGCAAAGGGCGGGTGATGGGTCATGAGCAGGGTCGGACGATGCGGCTGCTCGGCCAGGCGCGCCTCGAGCCAGGCCCGCCGCTGCTCGCAGAGCCGGCCCCCAGCTTCGGGGGGCTCGATCGTGTCGAGCGCGATCAAGCGCAGCGGCCAATCCTCCACGGCGTAGTGCAGGAACTCGCCTTCCTGCGGGAGGTAGGCGTGGTCACGGAAGGCCTCGGCCAGCGCCGGCCGGGAGTCGTGATTGCCCGGCAGCACGAAAAGCGGCAGTTCGAGCGGGGCCAGCAGCCGGCGCAGATGGGCATATTCCTCAGCGCCTCCGGCATCGACGAGATCGCCGGTCGCCACGACCACATCCGGCCGCGGATCCAGGGTGCCGAGGCGGGCCACGGCGCGCGCCAGGCAGGCCGCCGTATCGACGCGGCCAAAGGCGAGGCGGCCGGGCGGCAGGATATGGAGATCGGTGATCTGGGCGATCAGCATGGCGCGATGGCAGATTACCCCTGCCCTGTTCCAGGGCAATGACATTTGCCAGACGGCAATGGGCCAGGCGAGGGCGGTCGCGACGCGCCTTCGCCAATCAACGTGATCTCCGCTACAGTCCGACGGGGCCGAGGCGCCACGGAGGGGAGAAGCGGGTGCACGAAAGCGTGCTGCAGGTGATCCAATCCTTCAGCCATGCCTTCCTCTTCGTGGCCCTGGCGCTCTTTCCCATCGTCAACCCCCTCGGCATGGCGCCCATCTTCCTCGCCTTCACCAATGGGGTCGACGATGCGACCCGCCGCCGTCTCGCCCGGCTCATCGCCTATAACAGCTTCCTGCTGGCCATGACCTCGCTGCTGGTCGGCTCCTATGTGCTGCGGTTCTTCGGGCTCAGCCTGCCGGCGGTGCAGATCGGCGGTGGGCTGCTGGTGGCATTCACCGGCTGGCGCCTCCTCAACCGCGGCTTCGAACCGGAAGAGCACCACCGGCCGGCCCACTCCGCGGAGATGGTGATGGCGAGCGCCTTCTATCCGCTGACCATGCCTCTGACGGTGGGACCCGGTTCGATCGCGGTCATGCTTACCATCGGCAGCAATGCCCCCAGCGCGCTGACCCAGCCCACCTCGGCCCTGGTGCAGGCCGCCGGCGGGCTTGCCGGCGTGGCCGCGGTCTCGCTCTCGATCTATCTCTGCTATCGCTATGCCGACCGAATCCTCAACCGTTTCGGGCAGAGCGGCATCAATGCGATGCTGCGGCTCTCCGCCTTCATCCTGCTCTGCCTCGGGGTCCAGATCATGCTCAACGGCTATCACGCGGTTTTGGCAGGAAGCACATAAGGCCGGCTGGGAACCAGATCACGCCTGAGCTAAGCTCCGCAGCGGCTTGCAGCCATATTGGGAAGGGGGACATCCATGCACCGCATCTTCATCTCGCTTGTCTTCGCCGTCGCACTCGTCCTGGGCGCCGTGCCGTTGGCCCGGAGCCAGGCCAACGGGAAGATCACCGTGAACGTGATGGGCCTGCGCAACGACAATGGCGTCGTGCGCTGCGGCCTTCACAATTCGTCGAATGGCTTCCGCAAGCCCGGCATGCAATTCCGCGGCGTGGTCGCGAAGATTAGCGGCAAGACGGCGGCCTGCGTCTTCGATGACGTGCCCCCGAACGTCTATGCGGTCGCCCTGTTCCATGCCGAGCATAACGAAGAACAGATCACCTACGGCTTCTTCGGTGCGCCGGACCAGGGCTATGGCTTCTCCAACAACCCCGACACGAGCTTCGGCCCCGCCAGCTTCCGTGATGCCGCCTTCACCTATGGCGGTGGCGACATGTCGCTGTCCGTGAAGGTGAAGTACTAGACCCTTACGGCCGCTGCCGCTGCGCAGCACCGGCTCCCTCTCCCGCTTCAAAGCGCGGGACAGGGAAAGAATGGCGCCCGCTCAGCGGAAAGCGACTCTAGCCCTCATGGGGCCGCAACAGCGCGCGTGAGATGATGTGGCGCTGGATCTCCGAGGTGCCGTCCCAGATCCGCTCGACCCGGGCGTCGCGCCAGAGCCGCTCGATGGGCAGCTCCTCCATCAGCCCCATGCCGCCATAGATCTGCAGGGTCTGGTCGGTGACCCGGGCCAGCATCTCCGTGGCGTAGAGCTTCGCCATGGCGAAGTCCGGATCCATGGCGCTGCCCTGATCCAGCTTCCAGGCCGCCAGAAGCACCAGGAGCTCCGCCGCGGCGATCTCCGTCGCCATATCGGCGAGCTTGAAGCCGACGCCCTGGAAGCGCCCGATGGTCTGGCCGAACTGCTTGCGGGTCGCCGCCCATTGCGTGGCGAGCTCGAGGGCCCGCTGGGCGCGCCCGATGCATTGGGCGGCGACGGTCAGCCGCGTGGCGCCGAGCCATTCATTGGCCACGTCGAAGCCGCGATGCTCTTCGCCGAGGATCTGGCGTTCATGGATGCGGCAATCTGTGAAGACGAGCTCGCAATGATGATAGCCGCGATGGGAGACACTGCGCGGCCCCATGCGCACTTCGAATCCGGGGATGCCCTTGTCCACCAGGAACGAGGTGATCTTCTTCTTGGAGCCTTTTGGGGTCTCCTCCTCGCTCGAGGCGGCGAAGAGGATGGCGAAATCGGCGACATCGGCATAGCTGATGAAATGCTTGGTGCCGTTCAGGATGAAATGTTCGCCCTCGCGCACCGCGCGTGTCTTCATCGAGCGCAGGTCCGAACCCGCGCCGGGCTCGGTCATGGCGAGGCATTCCACCCGCTCGCCGCGGATGGCCGGCAGGAGATAGCGCTCGATCTGCTCGCCCTTGCAGGCGCGCAGAATATTTGAGGGGCGTGCGACGGCATATTGGAGGGCGAAGGAGGTGCGCCCGAGCTCGCGCTCCATGAGCGCGACGCCGAGCGCGTCCAACCCGCCGCCCCCCAGCTCCTCCGGCATATTGGCGGCGTAGAGGCCGGCGGCCTTGGCACGCTCGCGGATCTGGGCGATCAGCTCGGGACGCACCCGGTCTTGGCGCTCCACCTCCGTCTCATAGGGCATCAGTTCTTTGTCGACGAAGGCGCGCACCGTATCGACCAGCATCCGCTGCTCGTCGCTCAAGGCGAAATCCATGATTCCAACTCCCCGTTTGGAAGGCGCCGTGTTCTAGGGCGCCTTATAACGGGGGTCAATGCCGGGCGGGCTCAGGAAAGCATCAGCACGCCGATGAGGATGGTCGCCAAAGTGAGCGGGGCTCCAACCGCGAAATAGTCCCAGAAGCCGATTTCGATGTTTTGGCGGCGGGCCCGCTCCACCACGATCAGATTGGCGACCGAGCCCAGGATGGTGAAGTTGCCCGCCAGCGTCGAGGCCATGGCCAGTGTGAGCCAGGCCCGGTGCGGGTCGGCGAGGCCCGGGATGAAAGGCTTCAGCACGAGCACGGCGGGCACATTGCTGACCAGGTTCGAGAGCACCGCCGCTACAGCCGCCAGCACGGCGGGGTGGTCGAGCCGGAGGACCTGGGCCTGGGCCAGCACCGCCGGGGTAAGGGCCGCCATCTCCATGCCTCGCACCACGATGAAGAGCCCGGCAAACAGCAGCAGCAGGGACCAGTCGATCTCGCGATAGACCCGTTCCGGCTTCAGCCGCCGCGTCAGCAGCAGCAGCGCGCCGGCCGTGATGGCGACCTTGGCCGGCGGCTGGCCGGCGAAGAAGAGCGCGACCGTCGCCAGCGTGATGCCAAGAGTCTTGAGCAGCAACCACCCGTTCCACCGCACCCGGATTGCCGGGGGCGCCAGCTCTTCGGAGGTGAGGAGTTCGCGCCGATGGACCAGCAGGATCAGAAGCGTCGCGACGACGAGGCCGATGGCGGCGACGGGGGCAAGCGCGCCGGCGAAGGCCGCATAGGGGACCTGCGAGAAGCTGCCGATCATGATGTTCTGGGGATTGCCGGTGATCGTCGCCACGCTGCCGATCTTGGAGGCCATGGCCAGCGCCAGGAGATAAGGCAGCGGCCGCCGGCGCATGGCGAGCGTCGTCTCGGCCACCAGCGGAGTCAGCATCAGGCAGACGGTGTCATTGACCAGGAAGGCGGAGAGCAAGCCCGAGACCAGCACCACGCCCAGCAGCAGCAGGGCCGGGCGATGGGCGTGACGGCCGATCCAGGCGGCCGCGAGCTGGAAGAAGCCGGCCAGGCGCAGATGGGCCACGATGATCATCATGCCGAGCAGCAGGACGAGGGTATCGAAGTCGATGGCGCGATAGGCCTGATTGAGCGTCAGGCTTCCGCTCGCCACCATCAGGCTCGCCCCCAGCAGGGCGGCGCCGGTGCGGTCGAGCCTGAGGCCGGGCGCCCGTCCGAGAGCGATCACCACATAGGTAGCGACAAAGATCACCGCGGGGACCAGCACGACGTGCCAATCACCCCGCGGCGATGTTCGTAGACGGATCCGGCGAGTGATCTATCCGCGGCTCTTCAGCAGATCGCGGATCTGGGTCAGGAGCTCGACCTCCGGCGCCGGCGGCGGGGGCGCGGCGGGTTCCGGCGGCTTCTTGCGCAGGAACAGGTTCACCTGCTTGATCATGATGAAGACCGCCGCGGCCACGATCAGGAATTTGATCACCGCGTTGATGAACTGGCCATAGGCGATGACCACGGCGCCGGAATCCCGAGCGGCCTTCAGCGTCGTCTGGCTGGCACCCTTGAGCGTGATGAAGAGGTCGGAGAAGTCGAAGCCGCCGAGCAGCAGGCCGATGGGCGGCATGATGATGTCGTTGACCAGCGAATTGACGATCGCGGTGAAGGCGGCGCCGATGATGATGCCGACGGCGAGATCGATGACGCTGCCGCGGGCGATGAACTCCTTGAATTCCTTCAGCATGGCTTCCCCTCTCGGGTCGTTGGGCCCCATCCCAAGCCGCCAGTCTTGACCCTGTCATGCCCCGGTGCAAGAGCCGGGGCCTCAGACGACCTTGCCGTCCGGACCGATGACGCCCTTGACCAGGACGAAGCAGCCATAGGGCCGGCGCTCGCCCATGGCGACGACGACGGCGAAGCCGCGCCTGGCCCGGGCGTAGAAGGCATGGCGCTCGATCGATCCCATGGCCCAGTCCCGCTCGCCATTGGCACGGGCGGCGCTGAGCAGCTCCTGTTGGACCGGGGGAACCTCCTGGGGCTTGCCCACCATCTCCATGCGCAGGATCGGAGCCTCGACGAAGCTGTCGAGGGGGAAGAGGGAGAAGATCGCCTTGGCCGCTTGGCCGATATCGGCACCGGCGAGACGAATGGCCTGGCCGTAGACCGTCTCGGCAGCGACGGAATCGCTGGGGAAGTTGCAATCCGAAAGGATGAGCTCATCGCCATGGCCCATGGCTGCCATGACTTCAAGAAGCTCGGGGGTGAGGAGGGGATCGAGACCTTTCAGCATGGCGTCCTCTTTCTTCCTGGAGGGAGGCCATTCTGGCTAACGCCCGTATCCGCGGCAATCGATACCGCCGCGATGGACCCCTTCATTCTTCCCGGCTAGCCTCCGGGCCCATGTCGAGCGCTGTTCAATCCTATTATGCCGCCACCGCCAATCCGGTGCCCGCGCGCCCGCCGTTCACCGGAGAAGCGAGCGTGGATGCTTGCGTCATCGGCGGCGGCCTGACCGGGCTCTCTGCGGCGCTCCATCTCGCCGAGCGCGGCTACAAGACATTGCTGCTGGAGGCGGAGCGGGTGGGCTGGGGCGCTTCGGGGCGCAATGGTGGCCAGATCAATACGGGCCTGCGCAAAGGGCCGAGCGAGCTCATCGCTCTCTTCGGCCGCGAGAAGGCGCGGGAGCTGTTCGCGATGTCAGAAGAGGCGAAGGCGCTGGTGCGCGCGCTGATCGCCCGCCACGCCATTGCCTGCGATCTGAAATCGGGCTCCCTCTATGTCGCTTACAAGAAGAGCGATCCAGCCTGGATGGCGGAGGAAGTCGAGCTCCTGCACAAGGAGTTCGGCCATCAGGCCGCGAGACTGCTGAGCAAGGCCGAGCTGGAGGAGCGGTTGGGCAGCCGGCGCTATCACGGCGCCATCGCCGATGCCAGCGCCGCCCATCTTCATCCCCTCAACTACACCCTCGGCCTGGCAGCGGCGGCGGAGGCTGCAGGCGCGCGCATCTGCGAGCAGAGCCGCGCGCTCGAGATCGCACCGGGCACGGTCAGGACCGCGGCAGGCCGGGTGAAAACGCGCTTCGTCATCCTCGGCTGCAACGCGTATCTCGGCGGGCTCGAGCCGCGCATCGCCGGGATGATCATGCCGATCTCCAATTACATCCTGGCGACGGAGCCTCTGGGCGTGGCGGGCGGGGCGGCGCTCATCCGCGACGATGTCGCGGTCTGCGATACGAAATTCGTCGTCGACTATTACCGCCTCTCCGCGGATCGGCGCGTCTTGTTCGGCGGTGGCGAGACCTATTCCTTCGATCCGCCGCGCGACATCGCGGGTTTCGTGCGGCCTCACATGCTGAAGGTGTTTCCCCAGCTCGCCGGCGCGCGCATCGATTATGCCTGGGGCGGGCAACTCGCCATCACCATGGGCCGGCTGCCGCATTTCGGACGCCTGCCGGGCGATATTTTCTTCGCCCAGGGCTATTCGGGCCAGGGCCTCGCTTTGACCTCGCTTGCGGGCAAGCTGATCGCCGAGGCTGCCAGCGGCAGCGCCGAGCGCTTCGATGTCTTTGCCCGCCTGCCTCACCGCCGCTTTCCCGGCGGCACGCTCCTGCGTCACCCGGCCCTCGTGCTCGGCATGCTGTGGTATGCCTTGCGCGACCGTCTCTAGCTTCGCGACCCCGTGTCGTCGGAACCCGCAGCAGTGCGGCAGGGCGCCGGCGAGACCTTCGCCGTCTTCCGCATTTTCTTGCGGCTCGGTCTCACCTGCTTCGGCGGCCCGATCGCGCATCTCGGATATTTTCGCGAGGAGTTCGTCCAGCGCAGGCGCTGGCTCGACGAGAAGACCTATGCCGATCTCCTGGCGCTTTGTCAGTTCCTCCCCGGACCGGCGAGCAGCCAGATGGGCTTCGCCCTCGGGATTTCGCGCAGCGGGCTCGCGGGAGGAATGGCCGCCTGGCTCGGATTCACTTTGCCCTCGGCGATGGCGCTGTTCCTCTTCGCGCTTTTTTCAGGTTCCTTCTCGGGTCCCGTCGCCGAGGGCATCATCCACGGGCTGAAGATCGTCGCCGTTGCCGTCGTGGCGCAGGCGGTCTGGGGCATGGCGCGGAGCCTCGCACCCGACAGGCCGCGGGCCGGCATCGCGCTGGCGG
>DATFRE010000382.1:0-7077 GCA_035263545.1 Dongiaceae bacterium | reverse complement strand
CCGGCGACCGGGCGGGCGCGGTCAAGTTCTATGACGATCTGGCAGCCGACAGCGGCGTCGGGCGTCCCTTCCGCGATCTTGCGACGATCCTCTCGGTCATGGTTTCCCTGGACAAGGGCGATCCGGCGGCGCTCGAGCAGCGGCTTCAGCCGCTCGCAGCACCAGACCAGCCCTTCCATCCCTCGGCGGTCGAGATGCAAGGTCTGCTGGCGCTCCGCGGGGGCGACTTCAAGGCGGCCAAGCAAAGCTTCCGCAGCCTGGCCGACGACGCGACGGCGCCCACGGGCCTGCGCCAGCGCGCGACGCAAATCCTGGCCTGGATCGGTGAACGGGGAGGGGCTTGATGCGCCGCCTGGTGGTGGCGCTGGCCTCAGTAGCGCTTCTTTCCGGCTGTCAGACGGCGAAGGACTTCCTCGGAATCGGCACCTACCAGAAGCCCCTGCCGGGACAGCGCGTCTCGGTCCTTCAGCTCAATAGCAGCCAGACGGCAGATCCGAGCCTCGCCGATGTGAAGGTGCTGCTGCCGCAGCCCTTCGCCAATCCGGAGTGGCCCCAGCCCGGCGGCTATGCCAGCCATGCCATGTATCACCTGGAGCTTGCCGGCAGCCTGCATGTGGTCTGGAAGGCCAGCATCGGCTCAGGTGCAGATTCCAACCTGAAGATCCTGTCGGAGCCGGTGGTCGGCGGGGGCCGTGTCTATGCCATGGACGCCGAATCCCAGGTCTCTGCCTTCAATGCCGATTCCGGCGCCCGGCTCTGGCGCACCGATGTGGCGGGCGATGTGGACAGCGACAAGCTGCTGGGTGGCGGCGTTGCCTATGACAGCGGCCGGGTCTTCGTCGCCACCTCCTTCGGCGACGTGATCGCCCTCGATGCGGGCTCGGGCAAGCAGATCTGGCGGAAGGCCGTGGGTGGCCCGATGCGCACCGGCCCCACCATTGCCGACGGCAGGCTCTTCGTCGTGAGCATCGACAACAATCTTGTGGCGCTCGCCGCGGATGACGGCCGGCGGCTCTGGAGCCATAACGGCCTCAACGAAACGGCCGGCCTGCTCGGCACGGCCTCGCCCGCGGTCGCCGAAAACGAGGTCATCGTGGTCTATAGCTCCGGCGAGATCTATGGCCTGCGCGCGGATACGGGCCGCACGCTGTGGAGCGACACCCTCGCCGGCCAGATCCGCGGCGGCGCCGTCGCGACGCTGGCGGATATCCGCGGCCGTCCCGTCATCGATCGCGATGCCGCCATCGCCATCAGCAACAGCGGCACCATCGCCGCCCTCGACCTGAAGACGGGCACGCGCATCTGGGATTCGAATTTCGGCGGCAGCCAGGCGCCCTGGGTCGCCGGCGACTATGTCTATGTGCTGACCACGGATCAGCAGCTGCTGTGCCTGACGCGCCAGGACGGCAAGGTCCGCTGGGTCAGCCAGCTGCCCAAATATGCCGATCCGGCGAATCCGACCGAGCCGATCCTCTGGCATGGGCCGGTCCTGGCCAGCAATCGCCTGATCCTGACCAGCACCAACAGCACGGCTCTTGCCGTATCGCCCTATACGGGCAAGTTTCTGGGAGAGATCGCGCTGCCCTCGCCGACCCATCTGCCGCCAGTCGTCGCCAAGGGGACGCTCTATATCCTGTCGGACAACGCCGATCTGATCGCCTTGCGCTGAGGTCCAGCTCATGGCCTTCATCCTTGCCATCGTCGGGCGGCCGAACACCGGCAAGTCGACCCTGTTCAACCGGCTGGTCGGCCGGCGCCTCGCCATCGTCGACGACACGCCCGGCGTCACCCGCGATCGCCGCGAGGGCGAGGGCCGGCTGGCCGATCTCAGCTTCACGGTGGTCGACACGGCCGGATTCGAGGATGTCCGCGGCGAGGCGCTGGCCGCGCGCATGCGGGCCCAGACGGAGCAGGCGGTGGCCGATGCCGATGCGGTGCTGCTGCTGGTGGATGCCAGGGCCGGATTGACACCCCTGGACCAGAGCTTCGCTCGCGCCCTGCGCAAGAGCCAGGCGCGAGTCCTTCTGGTGGCGAATAAGAGCGAGGGGCGCCGCGGCGAGGCCGGCCGGCTCGATGCCTTCCGCCTCGGCTTCGGCGAGCCCATCCCCATCTCCGCCGAGCATGGCGAAGGGATGGGCGATCTCTATGACGCGCTCGCGCCGCTGATCCGCGCCAAGCTCTCGGGGGAGACGGCCCCCGCCGGAGAAGAATCGGCGGAGGCGGAGAAACCGGCGGCGGCGCGGCCGCCCCGGCCTCTCCAGCTCGCCGTGGTCGGCAGGCCCAATGTCGGCAAGTCGACCCTGATCAACAGGCTGATCGGCGAGGAGCGGCTTCTGACCGGTCCCGAGGCCGGCATCACGCGCGATGCCATCGCCGTCGAATGGACCCATCGCGGGCGGCGCCTGCGCCTCGTGGACACCGCGGGCCTGCGCCGGCGCAGCAAGGTGGTCGAGAAGCTGGAATGGCTCTCGGGCGAGGACACCCGCGAAGCCATCCGCTTCGCCGAGGTGGTGATTCTGGTCCTGGACTCCGCCGATATGCTGGAGAAGCAGGATCTCGCCATCGCTCGCCAGGTCGAGGAGGAGGGCCGCGCCCTCGTCATCGCGGTCAACAAGTGGGACCTGGTGCAGGATACGAAGGCGGCCCTCGAGAAGCTCGAGTATCGGCTCGAGATCTCGCTGCCGCAGATGCGCGGCCTGCCCGTGATCCCGCTTTCGGCCAAGACCGGCCGCGGCCTCGATCGCCTGCTGGATGCGGCGATCGATCTGGTCGAGGTCTGGAGCCGGCGCATTCCCACTCCGGCGCTCAACCGCTGGCTCCAGGCCATGGAGGAGTCACATCCCCCTCCTTTGGTGAAGGGGCGCCGCCTGAAGCTGCGCTATATGAGCCAGATCAAGTCGCGCCCGCCGACCTTCAACCTCTTCTGCAATCTGCCGCAGGAGATGCCCGACTCCTACCTGCGCTATCTGGTGAACGGGCTGCGCGGCGATTTCGACCTCTCGGGCGTGCCGCTGCGCGTGGTGCTGAAGCGCAGCGACAATCCCTATGCGGGGAAGCGGAAGAAGGCTTGACCGTCACGCAAGGTCGGTGCCCGGAGCGCTCGGCGCCGCCCACCATTCTCGTCATGCCCGGGCTTGTCCCGGCATCCACGTCTTGCAGCGCCCCGGATAGCGGAAAGGTCGCCGATGCTGTATTCGCGGCAGGCAAACTCGTGGATGGTCGGCCTTCGCCGACCATGACGGCGAAAAGAGCGAGACCGCCTTCATCGATCTGTTTTCGCGGAACGACGTGGATGGCCGGGACTTCGCCCGGCCATGACGGGAGAGGAAACGGCCAAGAACGCGCGGCTAGAGTTACGTCTTCTGCGCCGCGATGCGTTCACCGTGGCGCTGGCAGCTGGCTTCGGCGAGCGCGACGAAGATGTCGGTTACCGTCTCGGGCAAAGGTTGGGTTTCGGGCTTCTCGCCGGGATAGGCTTGTGCGCGCATGCGCGTGCGCAGCTTTCCCGGATCGACGAGATTGACCTTGACCGGGGTGATCTCGGTCTCCTGGGCATAGATGCCGGCGAGCTGCTCGAGCGCTGCCTTGGTCACGGCATAGGCGCCCCAATAGGCCCGCGGAATCTTGCCCGTGGAGGCGGTGACGAAGATCGCGCGGCCCGCAGGCGACGCGCGCAGCAGGGGATCGAGGCTCCGGATCAGGCGCCAGTTCGCCGTCAGATTGACGTCGATGACCTTCTGCCATTCCTTGGGGTCGATATGGGCGAGGGGCGAGAGCGTGCCCAGCATCGCCGCATTGGCGACGAGGATGTCGAGGCGCTTGTGGCGCTCGTAGATCGCGGCCCCCAGCCGGTCGAGGGCGGCGAAATCGGTGATGTCCAGGGGCACCAGGGTGGCATGGCCGCCCGCTTCCCGCACGGCATCGTCCACCTCCTCCAGCCCACCGGAGGTCCGCGCCAGCAGGATCAGCTCGGCGCCCTCGGCGGCGAAGCGCTTGGCGATGGCAGCACCCAGCCCGCGCGAGGCACCGGTCACGAGCGCGATGCGCCCGGCAAGCCGTCCGCCGACCATGATTTCAGGCCGTCTCGGCGAGGAGAGAGAGCTGCGCCGGCTGGTGGCCCCCGCCCTGGTCCGTCAGGCTGGTCGGGTAGTCGCCGGTGAAGCAGGCATCGCAGAACTTAGGCTGGCGCGGGTCACGCCCGGGTTGGCCCATGGCCCGGTAGAGGCCGTCGATGGAGATGAAGGCAAGACTGTCGACGCCGATGAGCTCCGCCATCGCCTTCACATCATGCTTGGCGGCGAGAAGCTGGCTGCGCTGCGGCGTGTCGATGCCGTAGAAGCAGGAATGGGTCGTCGGCGGGCTGGAGATGCGCATATGCACCTCCCGGGCGCCGGCGGCTCGCACCATCTCCACGATCTTCTTGCTGGTGGTGCCGCGCACGATGCTGTCGTCCACCAGAATCACGCGTCGGCCCTCGATCGAGGCCCGGTTGGCATTGTGTTTCAGCTTCACCCCGAGATGGCGGATATGGTCGCTCGGCTCGATGAAGGTGCGGCCGACATAGTGGTTGCGGATGATGCCGAGTTCGAAGGGGATGCCCGCTTCGGCGGCATAGCCGATCGCCGCCGGCACGCCGGAATCCGGCACCGGGATCACGACATCGGCTTCCACGCCCGCCTCGCGCGCAAGCTCGGCGCCGATGCGCTTCCTCGCCTCATAGACGCTCGAGCCCTCGACGATGCTGTCGGGCCGGGCGAAGTAGATGTATTCGAAGACGCAGAAGCGATGCTGCGCCGGCGGGAAAGGCCGCAGCGAGTGGACGCCGGAGCTGTCGAGCACGATGAGCTCGCCGGGCTCCACATCGCGCACCAGCTCGGCACCCATGATGTCGAGCCCGCAGGTTTCCGAGGCCAGGATGTAGCCCTCTTCCAGCCGTCCCAGCACCAGGGGGCGGACGCCCAGCGGGTCGCGCACGCCGATCACCATGTCCTGGGCCAGAGCGATCAGGGAATAGGCGCCCTCCACCTGCTGGAGCGCGTGGATCAGCCGGTCGACGACGCTGCCGCGCAGCTGCGTCGCCATGAGATGGGTGATGACCTCCGTATCGGTGGTCGACTGGAAGAGCGAACCGCGGCGGACGAGATCGCGATGGATAGTATGGGCGTTGGTCAGGTTCCCGTTATGGGCGATGGCGAAGCCCCCGAATTCGAGCTCGGCATAGAGGGGCTGCACATTGCGCAGGACCGTGTCGCCGGTGGTCGAATAGCGTACATGACCCACTGCGGCATGCCCCTTGAGACGGGCGACCACCTGCTCTGAGGAGAAGTTGTCGGCCACATGGCCCAGCGCCCGGTGGGCGTTGAACTGGCGGCCGTCGAAGGAGACGATGCCGGCGGCCTCCTGGCCGCGATGCTGCAGGGCGTGGAGCCCCAGCACGGTCCGGGCCGCCGCTTCCTCGCCCTCCGTGTAGATGCCGATGACCCCGCACTCCTCCTTGAGCTTGTCGTCGTCGAAGGGGTTGGTGGCGATCATCATGCCTATGAGATGGCTACTGGCTGCCCTGGATCAAGCGGTCGAGGTCCTTCCGCTCCTTGGCGTTATACCCCGGATCCTCTTTCGGCGCAGCGGGTTTCGGGGCCGGCTGGCCCTGGTTCTGCAGGAGCTGCTGGGTCGCCTGCTGCTCGAGCTGCCGGCGCGCACTGGCCGCCGCCGCCGCACCCTTGTCGAGAGCGCCCTGGGGCAGAAGGGAGCGCAGGATATCCGCCCCGCTCGCGATCAGCGCGCGCGAGCGGGCCTCCTTGATGATGTCGGGCTGATCGGCCTCGTTGGGAACCGCCCAGGTGAAGAGGAGATAGGCGAAGCAGATCAGGACAGCGCCGCGGAACAGGCCGAACAGGAGGCCGAGCGAGCGGTCCAGCGCCCCGAAGGTGCTGCCGCGGACATTTCGGGCGATGGAGTGGCTGATGGAGGCGCAGATGATCAGCGTCACCAGGAAGATGGTGGTGGCCGTCACCACATCCGCCAGAATCTCGATGGAGATGTATTTCCGCGCGATGTCCTTGGCATAGGGGAAGCCCCAGATCGCCGCCAGGGCGGCCGCGACCCAAGCGCCGATGGAGAGCACCTCGCGCACCAGCCCGCGCCCGAAGGCGAGGAGGGCGGAGATCAGCATCACGCCGATGACGGCGAGGTCGACGATATTGGCGGAAAGGCCGTTCAAACCGCGCCGCCCCGGGGCGCCCCTTTGCCGCCGAGTCGCTCGACGAGCTCCGAGAGATGGGCGATGGATGCGAGGCTGAGGCCGCTCGCCGGAGTCTTGCGGCGGCCGCCGAGCGGCGGGATCAAGGCGTCGGTAAAGCCCAACTTCTCCGCTTCCTTCAGGCGCTGGTCGATCTGGCTGACGGGCCGCACCTCGCCGCCCAGGCCGATCTCGCCGAAGACCACGGTCCCGGCTGGCATCGGACGGGCGAGCCGGGAGGAGAGGAGGGCTGCCGCGACCGCCAGATCGGCCGCCGGCTCGCCGACTCGCAAGCCCCCGGCGACGTTCAGATATACATCGTAGGCGCCGAGAGCAAGGCCGCAGCGGGTCTCGAGCACCGCCAGCACCATGGCGAGCCGGCCGGAATCCCAGCCCACCACCGCGCGCCGCGGCGAGCCGGGCGGGGCGGGCGCGAGAAGAGCCTGGATCTCGACCAGAAGCGGGCGGCTTCCCTCCATGCCGGCGAAGACCGTGGTGCCGCTGACCTCGCTGTGGCGATCGGCGAGGAAGAGGGCCGAGGGATTGGGGACCTCGACGAGGCCGGCATCGGTCATCTCGAAGACGCCGATCTCATTGGCCGGGCCGAAGCGGTTCTTGACCGCGCGCAGGATCCGGAACTGATGGCCGCGCTCGCCTTCGAAATAGAGCACGGTATCCACCATATGCTCGAGCACGCGGGGCCCCGCGATCATGCCCTCCTTGGTGACATGGCCCACGAGCAGCAGGCTGAAGCCCCGGCGCTTGGCGAGCCGGATCAGCTCCGCCGCCGAAGCCCGGACCTGGGCCACGGTGCCGGGCGCCGAATCCAGATTGTCGAG
>DATFRE010000381.1:0-5117 GCA_035263545.1 Dongiaceae bacterium | reverse complement strand
GCGTTCGCGCCCAGGGCACGGGATAGTGCGGCTCAGCGCCGTTCAAGACCACGTCATAGGTCGCGAACCTGCCGCCCGCCTTCAGCACGCGCCGGATCTCGCGGTAGAGAAGCGGCCTGTCGGCGATGTTCATCGCCACATGCTGCAGCAGCGCGGCGTCGAAGCTTCCCTCCGCGAAGGGAAGCGCGAGCGCGCTGCCGGTCTGGAACGAGACCTGCCCGCTCTGTCCCGTGCGCTCCGTCAGATAGCGCGCGGCCTCGACGAAGGGCTCGCTGAGATCGACGCCGGTGACCCGGCAGCCGAGGGTCGCCGCCAGAAATCGCGCCGGCCCGCCGATGCCCGCGCCGACATCCAGAACCGACATCTCGGTGGTGAGCCCGGCCAGCCTGGCAAGCTCGGCGGTCGCGGCGAGCCCCCTCGTGTGAAACTGGTCCAGGGCGGCCAGCTGATCGGGCGTCAGCGGCCGATCCTCCGGCCCGAGAGCGGCGAGCGCCGCCTTCAGCCGCTGGGTCAGGCCGGTCGCGCGATAATGGTCGCGCACCCCATCGAGCACATCGGTCATGGCAAGGTTCCTCCAGGCTTCCGGTGATTGGCGGCTCGCATATAAGGCCCTTCTCCGTGAGCAACTATCCGCGATAATGTCGATAGGCTATGAAGCAGAACTTCACAGTCCGGCAGGGCGCGCTCGACGGCGTCGAGACCTTCCTGAGCGTGGCCCGCCACCGCAGCTTCAGCCGCGCGGCGGCGGCGCTCGGCGTCACGCCTTCGGCCGTCAGCCAGGCGGTGCGGGCGCTGGAAGCGCGGATCGGCGCGCCGCTTCTCGCCCGCACCACGCGCAGCGTCGGCCTGACCGAGGCGGGCAAGCGCTTCCTCGAGCGCGCTCGCCCCGCCTTCGACGAGCTCGTCGCCGCCAGCGAGGCCGCGCGCGATCTCGGGCAGCGGCCCGCCGGGCTCCTGCGCCTCGCCGTTCCCCGCGCGGTCGTCCCGCTGATCCTGGAGCCGGTGATCGCTTCCTTCTCCCAGGCCTATCCCGAGATCGAGCTCGAGATCGCCGCGAGCGAGGAGATGGTGGATCTGGTGGCGGGCGGCTTCGATGCCGGCATCCGCCTCGGCCAGTTCATCGCGCCCGATATGGTCGCCGTGCGGCTGACCCCGCCCTTCCCCTTCCTGGTGGTCGGCAGCCCCGACTATCTCAGCCGGCGCAAGCGCCCTGTGCGGATCGCCGATCTCAAGGGCCATGCCTGCCTCCGCCTGCGCCGCACCAATGGGTCGATCGCGCCCTGGCGCTTCGAGGATGGCGGCAAGGCGGTCGAGGCCATCGTCTCGGGGCCGCTCATCGCGCATGACTACCCGACGCTCCTCGGGGCGGCCATCCGGGGCATCGGGCTTGCCCAGCTGCCCGGCCCCCTCGCCCGGGCGCCGATCGCCGATGGGCGGTTGCAGGCGGTGCTCGCGCCCTTCGCCGTCACGACGCCGGGGGTCTTTCTCTACCATCCCGGCCGGCGCCAAGTCCTGCCCAAGCTCCGCGCCTTCATCGAGCATGTCCGATACCAGGGCGCCCCCGCGCAGTACCAGTCTTCCCCCGCACCTCCGGCACGGTAGAAAGGGCTCGCCTCGCCGTAGCCTCGGCGACTGTCTTCCCTCTCCCGCGCTTTGAAGCGGGAGAGGGGCAGAGCGCGTTACGCCTTCTTGCTTTTCTGCGCCTTCCCCGGCGCATTCTTCTTCAGATTGCGCCGGTTGTGATCGATGGCCGCACGGACGAGAGCCTTCAGCGCAGGCGCGTCGATCCGATCGCCCTCGAGAAAATCGATCGCGCGCCGGGCATTCCCCTCGAGACCCGCATTGAAGAGCTTGTCGGGGTCCGGCAGGTGGGCGCCATGGGCAAAGGTCAGCTTCACCTTGCCCTTATGGGCGTTGGCGACGGCGATCATGCCGTCGCGCGACCAGACCGGGCTTCCCATCCACTTCCATTCCTCGATGATCTCCCTGTCGGCGGCGAGGATGGCCTTGCGGATGCCGGCGAAGGTCTTGCCGCGCCAGTCCGTGAGGCCGGCGATCATCTGGTCGATGCGTTCCGATGGGTTCATGGGATCTCCAGGCCTCGAATTGACCGCAGATCATAGTATCCTCTCGGCCGGGTTGGGTACCGCTCGACGTTGCCAGGAGGTCCGTCATGCCTGCAGAAGGTGGAAGGCCACCCGCCGATCACGTCCACGCTCCCGGGTCTCACGGTTGTCCCTGCTGCCTGCCGCCGCTTCGGCTTGCCGCGCGCCGGATCGACCGGGAAATGTCGCGCCGCGGCTTCATCGCCGGCATGGGCGCCTCGCTCGCGACGCTCGCCTCCCTCGGGCTTGCCCGGCCCGCCGGCGCGCAAGGAGCGCCCTCCGGCCCCACGCCGCCGATCCTGTTCCGGAACCTTCTGCTTTTCGACGGAACCTCCACGGCCTTGCGCGGCGGGCAGAGCGTCCTTGTCGAAGGCAATCGCATCAAGCTGATCGCGACCGGCGAGCTGAGCCCGCCGGAGGGCGCGCGGGTGATCGATTGCGGCGGACGGGTCATGATGCCGGGCCTGATCGATGCGCATTGGCATGCGATCTTCGCGGCGCTCCCGGTATCTGCTGTATTTTCGGCAGACATCGGCTATGTCCTTCTTGCCGCAAGCGCCGAGGCCGAGCGGACGCTGATGCGGGGCTTCACGACCATCCGGGACCTCGGCGGCCCGTCCTTTTCGTTGAAACAGGCGATCGACGACGGGCTCCTGCCGGGGCCCCGCATCTATCCCTCCGGGGCCATGATCACGACGACAGGCGGTCACGTGGATTTTCGTCCGCTCTCCGATCTTCCGAGGAGCCCTGGCGGCCCGCTGAGCTATGCGGAGCGAACGGGCGGCGCAAATATCGCCGACAGTGCCGACGAGGTTCGTCTACGCGTGCGCGAACAGCTGCTCCAGGGCGCCTCGCAGATCAAGCTCGTGGGCGGCGGCGGCGTCGCCTCGCCGCGCACGACGCTGGACATGCTCACCTTCAGCGAGCCCGAGTTTCGCGCCGGCGTCGAGGCCGCTGCCGACCGGAACACCTATGTGGCCGTGCACGCCTACACGCCTGCCCAGATCCAGCGGGCGGTCGCCGCGGGGGTCCAGAGCATCGAGCACGGGCATCTGATGGACGACGCGACGGCCAGGTTGATGGCGGAAAAGGACATATGGCTCAGCACGCAACCCTTCCTCGCCGAGGAAGACGCGCCTCCCTTGACAGGCCAGAGCCGGATCAACCTGCTTCAGATGATCGCCGGCACGAAGAGGGTTTACGCCCTCGCGAAGGAGCACAAGATCAAGACCGCGTTCGGAACCGACCTGTTGTTCTCCACTGCGATAACGGCGCGCCAGGGCCTGATGCTGACCCATCTGACCCGCTGGTACGGCAATGTCGAGATCCTGAAGATGGCGACTTCCGTCAACGCCGAGCTTCTGGCGATGTCCGGTTCGCGCAATCCCTATCCGGGGAAGCTGGGGGTCATCGAGGAGGGTGCGCTCGCCGATCTGCTGGTGATCGACGGCAACCCGATCGACGACATCGCGCTCGTCGCCAGCCCGGAGAAGAGCCTCATGGTCATCATGAAGGACGGAAAGATCTTCAAGAACGCCCTGCCCGCCTAGACGGCCGGCTCGCCGAGCATTGGGATGTGCTCCAGGACGAGGCGACCAAGGCCCAGTCCGTCAGCGGCCTGCCCATGTTCGGCGACCGCTTTCCCGGGTGACATTCTCGCTTTCCCTCTCCCGCGCTTTGAAGCGGGAGAGGGAGCCGACGCCGCGCAGCGGCGACGGCCGGGTTAGGGTCACCCAAGTCCGGTGCTCGGCAAACCCTCACCCTTCCGCATGCCGGCGTCCGGTGCCGCGAGGCTTCCTAGCGGTGGTACTCATTGCGCTGAAGAATGCGGATGCCGAACCAGCCCCAATAGACGCAATGACGCTGGATCAGCCCTTCATCGTTCAGCTCCATCACCTCGGCGAAGTCCATCTGCTCGCCGCGGCCGGCATCGCGCGGGTATTCCCAGATCAGGCGCCTGCCGTCGGTGAGATAACCGGTGCGGCGATACTGCCGGACCGGCGGCTTGCGCTCCGCCAGCCTATCGAAGAGTGGCCGCAGCTGTTTGCGCCCGTGCAGCACGCCGCGCTCGGTGCCGAGCAGATGCGGCACCAGCGGGCTTTCGAACCAGGCATCCTCGGCATAGAGGGAGAGGAGGGCCGCCGCGTCGTTGCGCGCAAGCGCCTCGTCCCAGGCGAAATACACCCGTTCGACGGGCGTGAACCCCGTCGCGATGGCAGTGATCGAACCCATTGTCGCCTCCGTCTGATTGGGAAATCGCCGGGGTAATCGGACCAGGGTGATCGAGACCGCCAGGCGGCGGATGCGCGTCGGGGCTTGGGTGATCTCCGTCGCGACGGCTTCTCAGTTCCAACGAACTCCCGGAATGTCGGTTCCGGCGAAGCTGTGACAGGGTTGCGATATCGCCGAATGCCGGCCCCCGGCTGCCCGTCTCGGGACGAGGAACTGGCAAGGCGGGGCCCGATCCGGTCGCGCCAATGCTCGTCATGCTCGGGCAGGGCTGTGCGAGCTGAAGCCGGCGCGCCGCTCTCTCTCAATCGTCATGGTCTCCCCGGGCTTGACCCGGGGAGAAGGCCGACCATCCACGAATTTGCCTGCCGTCGACAACGATAGTCGGCGAGGTTTCATCGGCATTTCCATGCGTGGAGGCGCCCCAAGACGTGGATGCTCGGGCCAAGCCCGAGCATGACGAGAATAGGAGCACCGGGACTTGCGCCACCGCGGGGATGCCAGCCCGATCTCTCGGCCCGCGCCAAGTTCGGCCTATATCCTGACCGCCGCTCTTTCCGCGACCTCCAGCTCCCGGAGGAACCCCTCGATCGCCATGCCGATCTCCGCCGGCGCATCCTCCTGGATGAAATGGATGCCAGCCACCTCGCATTCGCGCTGGTTCGGCCAGCTGCGGCAGAACTCGCGGGCCCGCCCGACGATGATGGCGCCGGGATCGGCGGCGATGAAGAGCTTCGGCAGGCCATCGCTCTCGGCGAGCCATTTGCCATAAGCCTCCACCGC
>DATFRE010000380.1:0-10146 GCA_035263545.1 Dongiaceae bacterium | reverse complement strand
GGTGATCGACCGGGCCAAGGCCAACGATATCGGCATCACCATGGCCGATGTCGGCTCCACGCTGGCCCTGCTGGTGGGCGAGAACTACGTCAACCGATTCAATCTCAGCGGCCGGTCCTACGAGGTCATCCCCCAGGTGCCGCGCGCCGACCGCCTGTCGCCGGACCAGCTCTCCCATTTCTACGTAAAGACGCGCAGTGGCGGCACGGTCCCGCTCTCGACCGTCGTCTCCGTCAAGGCTGCCGTCGAGCCCAATGCGCTGACCCAGTACAACCAGCTGAACTCCGCCACCTTCTCCGCCGTGCCCATGATCGGCGTCACAATGGGCGAAGCCGTCAAATATCTCGAGCAGACGGCCGAAGAGGTCCTGCCCCGGGGCTTCGACCACGATTATCTTTCGGAATCACGGCAATATGTCCGCGAGGGCAATCAGCTCACGGTCACCTTCGTCTTCGCCCTCATCGTCATCTATCTGGTGCTCTCGGCCCAGTTCGAGAGCCTGCGCGATCCCCTGGTGATCCTGGTCAGCGTGCCCATGTCGATCTGCGGAGCGCTGCTGCCGCTCTTCATGGGACTCGCAACCATGAACATCTATACCCAGGTCGGCCTCGTGACCCTCATCGGCCTGATCAGCAAGCATGGCATTCTCATGGTCGAGTTCGCCAACGTGCTGCAGCGCACCGAGATGCTCGACCGGCGCACGGCCATCGAGCGGGCGGCCCAGGTCCGCCTGCGCCCGATCCTCATGACCACCGCGGCCATGGTAGTGGGCCTGATCCCACTGCTTCTGGCGAGCGGCGCCGGGGCGGCGAGCCGCTTCAGCATCGGCGTCGTGATCGTCGCCGGCATGTCGATCGGCACCCTCTTCACCCTGTTTGTTCTACCGATGGTCTATACCTTCCTCGCCAAGGATCACCGGGCCGCGGTCAGCGGCAAGCGGGCGGCCACCTTCGCCACCATGGGCGGCGTGTGACATGGGAGCTACGGCCGGCCGCCGCTTGCGGAGAACCGGTTAACAATGACTTTCCTGGAGCGGCGCCTCGTGGCAGTTTACCAGGGCGCGATTCGGGGGCTGAGCCGCAATCAGAGGATCGGCGAATATGAGTTTGAAGGCGCGCTTAAAGAAGGGGATCGCCACGCGGCTCGTGCTTTGGACGCCGCTGGCCTTGCTACCGGTCGCGACGAACGCCTCTGCTGATACCCTGATCGACGCCCTTACCAAGGCCTATCAGGGAAACCCCAATCTCCTGGCCGAGGAGGCCAATCTGCGATCGGTGGATGAGGCCCTGCCCCAGGCGCTTGCGCTGCGCCGGCCGACCATCACCGGTCAGGCGAACTATGGCGTCCAGCCGCAGAACTCGTCGAAGACCGGCGCCACGACCCTCTATCCCTATAGCGCCAGCCTCAGCCTGAACCAGCCGCTATGGACCGGCGGCCGTGCGGATGCCGCCATCAGCCAGGCGAACTATCAGATCAAGGCCGAGCGGGCGAACTACCTGAACGAGCAGGAGACGATCCTGCTGGACGCGGCCACGGCCTATTTCGACGTCTACAACAACCAGGCGGTCCTCGACCTCGCCATCAACAACGTCAGAGTACTGACCCAGGCCCTCGATGAGGCCAATGCCCGGTTCAAGGCGGGTCTCGCGACCCAGACCGACGTTGCCCAGGCCGAGGCGCGGCTCCAGTCCGGCTTCGCCGATCAGCGCCAGGCGGAGGCGAATCTGATCAACTCGCGGGCCGTCTATCGCAATGTCGTGGGCGACTGGCCAGGCACGCTGAAGCCCGAGCCTCCGGCGACCAACCTGCCCGCCGACGCCAATGAGACCGTCGCACGCGCGCTCGTCGGTAATCCTCAGGTCCTGAACGCCCAGGCCAATCAGGAGGCCGCGACGGCGGGAGTCGAGGTCGCCGATGCCAACCTCATGCCGAGCATCGCCCTCAGCGGCCTGATCCTCCAGGCCAACAACCAGCAGGAGGCGCACTCCTGGCTGTTCGAGGCTCAGGTCCTGGTAACTCTCACCGTGCCGATCTATCAGGCGGGTGCGGAGTATTCGAAAATCCGGCAGGCGAAGGAGACGCTGGGCCAGACGAGGAATCTCGTCGACTCGGCGATCCGTTCGACATCGCAGACCGCGACCCAGGCCTGGCAGAACCTGCAGGCGGCGCGGGCGAAGATCGTCTCCTTCGAGGCGGCGGTGAAGGCGAACAACATCGCCTATGCCGGCCTGGTGGAGGAGAACCGGGTCGGCACGCGCACGACCTTCGACGTCTTGCAGGGCCAGCAGGATCTGTTCGGCTCGGAGGTGAACCTGGTCAATGCCCAGCATGACGAGGCCGTGGCCTCCTATCAGATCCTCGCCGTCATCGGCGAGCTGACGGCGGAGAAGCTCGCGCTCCAGGTCAAATACTACAATCCGCAGGTCCATTACGACGCCGTCAAGGACAAGTGGATCGGCACCACCCCGCCGCCGGAATAGCCCTCGCAAATTATTTTCGCCGTTCCCGCATTGCCGAGAGGAGCGTGTCCGCTACTTCCCCGTCCTGAGATCGGCGGTGGGGGTTTCTGCCCCTGGCGCCAGGGATCTTCGGCGCGCCTGCCATTCGCCGAGAATGACGAGCATGCCGCTGGCGATGATGAGCCCGGCGCCGAGAAAGACCTGAAGCTTGGGGATATCGCCCCAGATCAGGTAGGAGAGGCAGAAGGCCCAGACCAGCGAGGTGTATTCGAAAGGCGCCACCAGCGAGGCAGCGGCGAGGCGGAAGCCCTCGAAGAGCAGGAACTGCCCCGTGGCGCCGATCAGCCCCAGCGCCATCATCAGCCCGAACTCGCCGAGGCTCGGCTGAACCCAGAGCCAGGGCAACGTCATGCCGCAGGCAACCGCGAAGGCTCCGTTCGAGAACAGCATTTGCACGATGGTGGTCTCATAACGGCTGATCTGGCGGACCAGGATGTTGGTATAGGCCCAGAAGCAGGCGCCGAGGAGGACGAGGGCCGCCGGCAGGGTGATCCCAACCCGGCCCGGGTCGCAGGCGATGATGACGCCGAAAAGGCCGAGGCCGACGCCGGCCCAGCGCTGCCAGCGCACCTGCTCCTTCAGGAACAGCACCGACATCACCGTCACGAACAGGGGCGTGGCGAAATAGAGGGTGACGAGCTGGGCCAGCGGCATCGCGCGCGAGGCGGTGTAGTAGCAGTACCAGGCCGCGAGGATGAAGGCGCCGCGCAACAGGAGCGGTCCCTTGTTGCGCGAGCCGAGAGCCTGGCGCACGAGACTGCCGCGACCGATGAGGAGGCAGAGCAGCATGATGGTGATGCTGCGCATGAACAGGACCTGCATCACCGGATGACCGGCGACCAGCCATTTCACCGTGGCGTCCTGGAAGGAGAAGACGAAATAGCCCGAGATCGACAGGAGGATGCCGGCCGAATTTGGGAAGACGCGCTTCAGCGCGTCGATGGGCATGATGGGCGACAGGAAAGAGGCTCCGCTCGCGGGCAAGACCGTGCCGGATGGTACAGGCCAGGGTTGCGCTTGCAACCCCGTTGCGTCCTCCCTGCTCTGGAGGAGCCGCAACGCGCTTCCCGCCGGAACTTCCCCCGCATGGGCGGGTTCTGGCTGGCGGGCTCGTGAGAGCCGGGTTGGAGTCGGAACCGATGATCGAAATGACGAACACCGAAGCCGCGCTAGAGAAGCGCAGTCTGTTTCTCGACGCCCTCGGGCCCGGCCTGATCACGGGCGCCTCCGACGACGATCCAAGCGGCATCGCCACATATTCGCAAGCCGGCGCGCAGTTCGGCTACGGTCTCGGCTGGACCCTGCTGCTCAGCTATCCGCTGATGGCGGCGATCCAGCTCATCAGCGCGCGCATCGGCCGGGTCACGGGCCATGGCATTGCCGGCAATATCCGGCGCTATTACCCGCCCTGGCTGCTCCACCTTCTCGTCGGCCTCGTGCTCATCGCCAATACCGTCAATCTCGGCGCCGATCTCGGTGCCATGGGGGCCGCCGTCAAGCTGCTCGCCGGCGGACCCGCTCTGCTCTATGTCGCGGGCTTCGGCGTGGCGACGGTGCTGCTCGAGGTCTTCATGCGCTACTCGCGCTATGTCGCCGTGCTCAAATGGCTGAGCCTCTCTTTGCTCGCCTATGTGGCGACGGCCTTCACCGTGCGCCTGTCATGGTCCGACGTGGCGCTCGGCGTGTTCGTCCCGCATCTCGTCTGGAGCCGCGACTATCTCGTCACCATCGTCGCCGTGCTGGGGACGACCATCAGCCCCTATCTCTTCTTCTGGCAGGCGGAGGAGGAGGTCGAGGAGACCGAGGAGAAGCCCGGCGCCGCACCACTGAAGGAGGCGCCGGAACAGGCGCCGTCGGAGATCCGGCGTATCGAGATCGATACATATCTCGGCATGGCCGCCTCGAATATCGTCGCCCTCTTCATCGTCGTTACGACGGCGGCCACGCTTCATGCCCATGGCGTGACCAATATCCAGACCTCGGCCGATGCCGCCGAGGCCCTGAAGCCGCTCGCCGGCGATTTCGCCTTCGCGCTCTTCGCCTGCGGCATCATCGGCACCGGCCTCCTGGCCCTGCCGGTCCTCGCGGGCTCGGCCGCCTATGCGCTCGGCGAGGCGCTGCGCTGGCCGGTGGGGCTCGCCCGCCTCTGGTATCAGGCGCGCGCCTTCTACGGCACCATCGCGGTCGCGACCGCGATCGGCACGATCATGAACTTCCTGCCCCTCGATCCCATCAAGGCGCTGTTCTGGAGCGCGGTGATCAACGGCGTCACTGCCGTGCCCATCATGGTGATCATGATGCTGGTGGCGACGAGGCCGCAGGTCATGGGTCGCTTCGTGTTGTCGCCGCGCCTCTGCTTCACGGGCTGGCTCTCCACAAGCGCCATGGCGCTCGCGGCCGTGGTCATGATCGGAAGCTGGTTCGTCAGCTGAGCGAATCCCACTCTAGTTCGTCAGCTTCCGCTGGTGGCGTCCCAGAGCTGCTCGTTGAGCGTACCGAGCAGACCGGCTTGCTGCACCTCAAGACAGAAGCCGAGCGCGGCGCTGTTCGGCGGAAAGGATTCGCAGCCTTTGGCGATTCGTTCTGCAGCAGCAAAGCCCTCAGCGCTGATTCTTCCAGGGCCCACAGTTGCAACAACCTGGCGAAAGAGATCGCCAAGAGCCACTGTCTGCACCCCGTCGTCCGGCGGCAGTGCATTGATCAGCAGCCCTATCAGTTTCGCGGCGTCGGAGTCCTCACCGGATCCCTCAAAAATCTCAGCCGCAAGGCGGCGAGTGGGCCCGGTCGCTTCAGCGATGTCCGCTCTGCTCTGCGGATCAGGGTCGTCGGCCGAGCGTACCGGCAAGATCGAGGTGAGGGGCGAGATCTCGATCGCCGATGAGACCGCACCTAGGTCTCTAAGCCTGGCCTGGGGCAGGGAGATGGTGACCGACGTAAAGCCCGCGTCCACGCGTATCGTAACCAGACCCTGGCCGGGAACTCGAACCTCGCTACCATCGGCGCGTCTGGCGATGACCGTGAGCCCGCCGCCCGGCGCAAGCTGATATTCGCTGTCGAGGGCGGGTGCCGGGCGTTCCCATTGCAGGCAGAAGCTGTTGACGAAGCTCCGGCAAACGCCCCCCTCGCAGTGCAGTGGCGTGGGGACGCCGTTACTGGCGACGAGCCCGAGAATCTGCGTGGCCGCCTGGGCCGGCGCCGCCATAAGAGCCGCCAGTGCCAGGGCGGACAACTGCAGGGTCAGGGCAAGACGACGACTCATCGGCTTCTCCCTTGGCTTTGAGCGGGGAGCAGCCCCGAGAGCTGCTACGGCCGACGGATATGGCTTCGAGCGCTTGCAACCGAGCATGCTGCCACTGCCGAGAACGCTGCCGGCTGTGTCGCGCCCATTGCAGCAGACATCCACCGGATGATCCGCTTCTCTGGGCATATATTGCCGCCGTGCGCGGCCATCGGCAAGCGGGGGCCGTCGTCATTAGGGTTGCCGGGCGCCCAAGTGTGCGTCACGCGGAGCTGCCCGCCCGTGACCCGCGCCGGCTTCGCGGTTGCTGACTGCTGGCCAGCAGTCGAGAACCCGCTTCGCAACGCGTTGTCGGCGGCCGGGACGGGTTTTGCGTGGGTGGATTTCTGAGCGCCTGGGCCAGGCGCTCCATGGCCGGCTCGATCGCCGGCTCCGGCAGGGTGGCATAGCCCAGCATCAGGCCCTGGCGCTGCGGCCGGCCGATCCAGTAATCCGAGAGCGGCGGCACGGCGATGCCCCGGGCGGCGGCGCGCCGGCTCGCCTCGCGATCGTCCATGCGCCGGGCGAGATCCGGCGCCAGGTAGCCGATGAGATGCAGTCCGCCCGCATCGGCGGGCACCTCGAGAAGGCCCGCAAGATGGCGCTCTGCCGATGCCAGCGCCCGCTCCTGGCGGGCGCGATAGATGCGCCGTTGGCGGCGGAGATAGCTCGCGAAATGTCCCTCGGAGAGGAAGGCCGCCAGCGCCGGCTGGGCGATCAGGCTCGGCTGATCGTCCAGGGTCGCGCGGGCGGCGAGGAAAGCCTCCAGCACGGGCCGCGGCACGACCAGATAGCCGATTCGCAGCGACGCGAAGAGAACCTTGGAGAAGGAGCCGGCATAGATGACCCGTCCGTCGCTATCCAGGCCCTGAAGGGCCGCCAGCGGCCGACCGCGATAGCGCCATTCGCTGTCATAGTCATCCTCGAAGATCCAGGCATTGTCGGCCCGCGCCCGGTCGAGCAGCGCCAGGCGGCGTGCCAGGCTCATGGTCATGCCGAGAGGGAACTGGTGCGAGGGCGTCACGCAGATGAGGCGCGGTCGCGCGAGCTTTCCCGCCTTGGAGAGATCGAGGCCCTCCATATCCACCGGCAAAGGCACGAGCTTGGCGCCGGCGGCGATCAATGGCCCGCGCAGGCCCGGAAAACCGGGATTTTCGAGCCAAGCCACCTCACCCGGCTCCAGCAGCAGGCGCGCGGCGAGGTCCAGCCCCTGGCGGGTGCCGGAAACGATGATCACCTGCTCCGCCTCGCAGCGCACGCCGCGCAGCAGACGCAGATAGTCGGCGATTGCCTGGCGCAGCGCCGGGAGCCCCCCGGGCGAGCCGCCGGTGGCAAGCGCCCGCGCCGGCCGGCGCCAGCTCCGGGCTAGGAGCCGCGCCCAGACCTCGAAAGGGAATTCGCCGACATCGGCGAGCCCCGGGGCCAGGAGCCCCGAGCGCCGGGGCGGGGCAAGGCGCGCCTGGATCAGGGGCGCTGCCCGCGACGCCAGCGTCGGTGCAGGTGCTGCTCGCGGCGCACTATGGCGGGGTGCGGGATCCTCCGCCGTCAGCGGCGTCTTGTCCGGAAGATCGGCCGCCACATAGGTGCCGGAGCCGCGCCGGCCTTCGACATAGCCTTCGCTCGCCAGCTGATCGAGGGCGGAGAGGATGGTGTTGCGCGCCACGCCCAGCTCGCGCGCCAGCTCGCGGCTCGAGGGCAGCCGGCTGCGGGGCGCCAGGCGTCCCGCCAGGATCAGCCGCGCCAGCTCGCGATAGACCTGGCGGTGGAGGGCGGCCCCGCTCTTGGCGTCCACGTCCAGAGGCAGCAGGATGGATGCTGATCGGCGCAAAGTGGTCCCAATGAAAATGGCCGAATGGTACTTTTTCTGGGACCGGTTTAGCGCGAGAGAAGAAGACCCGCAAGATAGAGAGCGCAGGAACGACGCCCCATGAACGAAATGTCCAACCGGTTTCCGGTCACCAACCGCTCCAAGGTGCGCCGCCTGCCCAAGCGCGGTTCGGCCGAGCGCGCCCAGGTCTATGCGATCCTGGACGCCCATTTCCTCTGCCATATCGGCTATGTCATCGACGGGCAGCCCTATGTGACCCCCACGGGCTACTGGCGCCATGGCGACCGGATCTACTGGCATGGCTCTTCGGCCAGCCGGATGTTGCGGGCGCAGACGACGGGAATCCCCGTCTGCCTGACGGTGACCCTGCTGGATGGTCTCGTGCTCGCGCGCAGCGGCTTCCACCATTCGATCAACTACCGCTCGGTGATGGCCTTCGGCCAGGCGGCCAAGGTCGAGGATCTCGAGGAGAAGACGGCGGCGCTCAATGCCTATGTGCAGCGGCTCTACCCCGCGCGCAATGCCGAGGTCCGCGCCATCCTGCCTCAGGAGCTGAAGGCCACGACCCTGCTCGGCATGACCATCGAGGAGGCATCGGCCAAGGTCCGCACGGGCCCGCCGGTGGATGACGAGCCCGACTACGCGCTCCCCGTCTGGGCCGGCGTGGTGCCACTCCACACGGTCGTCGGTGCGCCCATCGCCGATCCGAGGCTCGCCGCCGCTACGCCCTTTCCGGCCCATCTGGCGCCCTATGGCGAGGGCCGGCTGCTGGACGAGGTGCTAACCGAGACGGCCAAGAACGGCGGCTACTGACCCATGCCGAGCGCAACTCACCTCGCGATCTTCGCGCTGGCGGCCTTCGCGATGAACGCCGCACCGGGGCCCTCCAATCTCTACGTGCTCTCACGCAGCCTGGCACAGGGTGCTGCCGCGGGTCTCGTCTCGGCCCTGGGCCTGGCACTTGGGAATTTGTTCCATGTCGCGCTCGCCGTGGCGGGGCTCGCCGCATTGCTCAGCTATGCGCCCACGCTCTATGACGCAATCCGCCTCGCGGGCGCTGCCTATCTGATCTATCTCGGGATCAAGATGCTGAGAGCGCCCGGCGCCACAGCGCCGGTGCAATCCCCCGGCCGCCGGCCGCTGCGGCGGATCCTGTTCGATGCCGCGCTGGTGGAGATGCTCAATCCCAAGACCGCGCTCTTCTTCCTCGCCTTCCTGCCGCAATTCGTCGAGCCCGCGGCCGGACCTGCGGCGCCGCAGTTCCTGCTGCTGGGGCTGATCGTGACCTTGACGGCGCTACCCTGCGATTCCCTCGTCGCGCTTGCCGGCGCAAGGCTCGCGCGCTTCTTCACCAGCCAGGCGCGCCGGCGCTGGCCCGGGCGGCTGGCGGGATCGACGCTCATCGGGCTCGGGCTCTACACCGCGCTGATGCGGCGGAGCTAACCTCGACTAGCGCTTTACCGCGAAATCGACGGCGAGCTTGGTGGCGGCGGGGGGCGTGTTTCGCGCCTCCGCCTTGAAGGGGATGACCTCGCCGGGGCGGATCGTCGCCCGGTCGATATCGAAGGTCCAGTCCATCAGCAGCTTGCCGGCGTCGTCGCGAAGCGAGACCTTCAGCTGCGGTAGTGCCACCTCCGAGTCCGTGGGATTGAAGACCTCGCCCTGGACCTGGAGCACATTGTCCGCGCCGACCTGTTGCCGGGTGTAGTTGACATTGTCGAGCTGAAGCCCGTTGCCGGGCTTCAGAGGCAGGCCGACCAGCTCATAGATCTGCGCCGCCTGGGGCCAGCGCTGGACGACACGGTCGCGGAAGACATAGGCACCGGCGGCGGCACCCAGCAGCAGCAGGATGACCAGCAGAGGCAGCGCCAGACCGCGGCTCCAGCGCCGCCGGGGCGGGGCCACGGGCGGAAGGCTCACCACCCCCGGCGGCGGCGCATCGGCATCGATCTGAAGCGGCATGTCCGCCGGCGGCTTCTGCTGCCAGCTATGGCCGCATTTGGCGCAGCGGACCAGCCGCCCCTTTGGCCCGAGGGCCGCGGGTTCGATGAGATAGCGCGTCGAGCAGGCTTGGCAGCTGATGATCATGCGCGGTCGGAGTGAAGCCCTCGCGAGCCTTATAGGTCCGCCCCCTGGGGCACGCAAGCGACCGGCTCGCCGATCCACCGTCTTAGATGTCGCCCGGCTGCAGACGTCTCGCGATCAAGGCCATGACCTCGGGATTGCGCCAGATGGTGGAATGGGCGCCGGTCGTCTCGAAACAGACGCCGAGCGGCTCCTCCGAGCGGCAGCTCTCCCAGGCGACGACGCCGTCATCGCGACTGTAGATCGCCGTGGAGGGCATGGTGAGAGGCCGTACCAGCCGCTCGGCCTGGAAATCGTCGCTGTAGAAGGGCGCGCAGAGATGGAAGAAAGGCTCGAGATGGCAGGCCGTCGGCAGACGGAATGGGCTGACGATGGTCGCCACATGGGCAATCTCGTCCGGGCGATCATGGGCGAGATCGCGGGCGAGCACGCCGCCC
>DATFRE010000379.1:0-8671 GCA_035263545.1 Dongiaceae bacterium | reverse complement strand
CCGCCCGGGCGTCGCACCCGATCCGCTACTGAAGCCCTTCGATCAGCTGGAGCCGCCCGCCCTCGACATCGGCAAGCTGGGCGACGACAGCGATGCCGGCAAGCTGCTGCAGGAGGCAGGGCTTCTGTGACCTTCCAGGCGGCCGGACAGCGCCCCGCTCTCGCTCGCTTCTTCACCGTCTTGCGCCCCGCCCCCTCCCCCGTCCTGCTCGCCGCTGCGCTTCTGCCGGTGTTGCTGGTTCTGGTGCCGCTGGGCGTCACCATCGTGAAGGCTTTCAAGCTTGGCGCCGAGGAAGCAGCCCATCTTCTGTTCCGGCCGCTGGTCGGAGAGCTGCTCCTTCATACGCTCGCCATCGCCGCCACTGCGGCGGCCGCCTCCGCGCTCATCGGCACGGCCGCCGCCTGGTTCGTGGAGCGCACGCGCCTGCCGGGCCAGCGGCTCTGGGCGGTGCTGGTGGCCGTGCCGCTGGCGGTGCCGGCCTTTATCACCAGCTATGCCTGGGTCTCCCTCAGCGCCTCGTTGCAGGATTTCGCCGGTGCACTCCTGGTGGTCACGAGCGCCTATTATCCGCTGGTCTATCTGCCGGTCGCCGCGGCACTCCGCGGCATGGATCCAGCCGTGGAGGAAACCGCCCGCTCGCTCGGCTGCAGCCCCGCGGCCTCCTTCTTCCGCGTCGTGCTCCCCCAGCTGCGCCCGGCGCTCCTCGGCGGCATGCTGCTGGTCACCCTCGACGTGCTGGCGGAGTTCGGCGCCTTTTCCCTGCTGCGCTTCCGCACCTTCACCACGCAGATCTATGCGGAGTACCGCACCGGTTTCAACGGAGCGGGCGCCTCCTTGCTCAGCGCGGTTCTGATTTTCCTCTGCCTCATCTGCCTCCTCGCCGAGCTGAAGGTCCGGGGCGGAGCCCGCTATGGGCGGCTCGGCCGCGGCACGCGACGCGCCGTCATCCGCCATGAACTGGGCCGGGCCAAATTACCGGTTCTCGCTGGCTTCCTTTTGCTTATCGCACTCACCCTCGGTCTGCCGCTCGGCATGATCCTCTACTGGCTGACCCAGCATGGCAGCGCAGCATCCACCCCCGTCGCGCCCGCACCGCTCCTGCTCCTCGCCGCGACGGCAAACTCGCTCGGCCTCGGCCTTGCCGGCGCCGCACTCACCACCGTGATCGCCCTGCCGCTGGGCTTCCTCGCCACGCGCTATAGCGGCCCTCTCGTCACCTTCCTCGAGCGCGCCGCCTATCTGGCCCAGGGTGTCCCGGGCATCGTCATCGCGCTCGCCATCGTCTCTCTGACCGTCCATGCGCTCCGGCCCCTCTACCAGACCACGGGTCTGCTGTTGCTCGCCTATGCCATCCTCTTCCTCCCCCTGGCGCTGGTGAGCGTACGCTCCGCCCTCGTCCAGGCTCAGCCCAGCCTGGAAGATGCCGGCCGAGCGCTCGGCCTCGGCCGGCTGGCTGTAATCCACCGCGTGGTGCTGCCGCTCGCGGCACCCGGTCTCGGCGCCGCTGGGGCCATGGTCTTCATCTCCGTCGTCACCGAGCTCACCACCACCCTCCTGCTCGCGCCGATCGGCACCCGCACGCTCGCCACGCAAGTCTGGGCCGATACCTCGACCCTGGCCTTCGCCGCCGCCGCGCCCTTCGCGGGACTGCTTGTCCTGATCTCTCTGGCTTCCTCCTGGCTGCTCGCCTCCTTCTTCGGCAGGTCCGGCTTGCTCGGCACGACCCCCTCGGGCAGGCTCTGATCATGGCCGCCGTCGGCGCGGAGCATGTCGCGAAGTCGTTCGGCTCGACGGTCGTCCTCGAGGACATAAACCTCGCCGTGGAATCGGGGAGGCTCGTTGCGATCCTGGGCCCCTCGGGAAGCGGCAAGACCACGCTGCTGCGCCTTCTTTGCGGCTTCGACAAGGTCGACAGCGGCACCATCTCCGTCGGTGGCGAGATCGTCTCCGGTCCGGGAATCCACCTCCCGCCGGAACGGCGCCATATCGGCTACGTCGCCCAGGAGGGCGCGCTTTTCCCCCATCTCTCCGTCGCCGACAACATCGTTTTCGGCCTGCCGCGCCGGTTGCGGGCCGCCCGCCACCGGGTCGAGGAGCTGCTCGAACTGGTGGGCCTGCCGCTTGCCTATGCCAACCGGCCGCCCCAGGAGCTATCGGGCGGCGAGCAGCAGCGCATCGCGCTCGCCCGCGCATTGGCGCCCTCACCCGCTCTGGTGCTGCTGGACGAGCCCTTCTCCTCCTTGGATGCCGCCCTCCGAATCGAGACGCGCGAGGCCCTGGCCGCGGCGCTATCGGCGGTGGGCGCCACGGCCATCCTGGTCACCCACGACCAGCCGGAAGCCCTTTCCATGGGCCACCGCGTGGCCGTGCTGTGGAAGGGCCGCATCGTCCAGACCGCGGCACCTGAGGATCTCTACCGCCTGCCCGCCGATGCCGATCTTGCCCGCTTCATCGGTGAGGCCGTCCTGCTGCCGGGCCTGGCCCAGGACGGCAGCGTGACCTGCGCCCTCGGCCGCCTCGCGGTGGACAGCCCCAGCCTCGAGGGCCCGGTCGAGGTCTTGCTGCGGCCGGAGCAGATCCGCCTCGCGCCGGCGGGTAGTGGCGCCGGTGGCGTCACGGCGCGGGTGCGCGAGGTCGTCTATTACGGACACGACGCCAGCGTGCGGCTGCAGCTCATCGGCGGGGATTCATCGGAGGAGCTGACCGCGCGGGTCGCCGGCTATCAATCGCCCCATATCGGCGATGAGGTCGAGGTCATGGTCGAGGGGAGGGTCGTGACATATCGGGGCGGGCGCCCGCGATAGGCCAGGCAGCCCTCAGGAGCGCCCGGCAGCGAGCACCCTTCGCACGCTGGCAAGAGCCTGGTCGATGTCATCATCGGAGGTCGACCAGTTGCATACCGAGATCCGAATCACCCGCATGCCGCGCCAGGTGGCGCCGCCGAACCAGGCGATACCCTCCGCCTGAATGCGGCGTATCACATCGTCGGTGGCGCGGTCGTGATCGCCATCCTCGGCCAGGAAGCGAACCAGCCCCTGATTGATCGTCGGCGCTGCCACGATCTCGGCGCCGGGAAGGCAGCCGATACCCTCGACCAGCCGGGCGGCGTGGGCGCAGCAGCGATCCACGATCTCGCCGATTCCCGAGCGGCCGAGCGCGCGCAGGGCGGCATAGGCGGGAAATCCGCGACCGCGACGCGACCACTCCGGATTCCAGTCCTTCTGATTGCGAAGCCCCTCCTGTGGAATCGAATAGCTCGTGTCTTGCGCAAAGGCCGCGCGGTGAGCCGGTGCATGCGCGACGAAAACGAGACCCGAGTCGAACGGCAAGTTCAGCCATTTATGCCCGTCGGTCGCCCAGGAATCCGCCCGCTCCACGCCCGCCAGCAGATGGCGGTACCGGTCGCTCGCCGCGACCCAGAGCCCGATGGCGCCGTCGATATGGACCCAGGCTTTCGCCGCGCGGGCGATTTGGCAGGCCCGCTCGAATGGATCGAAGATCCCGGTATTCAAGTCGCCCGCCTGGAGGCAAACGACAGCGGGGTCTGAGCCCATCCGCTGAAGTATCCCTTCGAGCATGGCGGCCTGCATGCGCCCCATATCATCGGCCGGCAAGTATTCGAACGCATCCGTGCCGATGCCGAGCAGGCGGGCGGATCGCATGATCGATTCGTGCCGGTTCTCCGTCGCCACGATCCTCAGCCGCGGCGCGCCGGCCAGACCCGCGCTTTCGACCTCCCAACCACGGTCACGCAAGAGCTTGTGCCGGGCGGCAGCCAGGGCGGTCGTATGTGCCATTTGACAGCCCGTCACGAAGGCGAAGGAAGCCGATTTGGGGATCCCGAGGAGCTCCTTTGCCCAGTTTCCGCAGACTTCCTCGACGACCGCCTCGGCCGGGGCCGTGAGGTTGGAGGCGCTGTTCTGGTCCCAAGCGGAGGTGAGCCAGTCCGCGGCCAAGGCGACCGGCAGGGCGCCGCCAATCACCCAGCCGAAAAATCGCCCGCTCGCCGACCCGAGAATGCCGCCCTCGGTATCGCGAACGAGCTCCTCGATGACCGCTTCGGCCGCCATGCCCGTCTTCGGCAGGGGCTTCTCCAACCGCCGCCGCAGCTCGGCAATGCTGGCCGCAGCGGCAATTGGCCGTAATTGAAGGGTCTCGAGATATCTCCTGGCATGCGCTGCAGCGATGTCGAGGACCTTGGCCATGATACGAGAACATCCGGCGCGTTGAGCGACAACGGAGCCTAAACGCCGGCTCGCCGGTTTTGTTTCGGCGACGACCGAAGCATCGCTTGGCAGCCTTGGCCTGAGACTGAGGGCGCAATAGACGCCCACCGGTTTTGCCTCCAATATCGCGTGAGGCGCGCTGGTGCGGAGGTCGATCTGCGCGCCACTCGGTCGGTCGAGAAATCCCAGGGTCGAACTCATGGCCAGCCGCCCAAGAGGCTATGTCAGTCTTCTGGTGCTCTCGCTGTTGGCGCTGCTCGTCGGTATCGCATCGGGCCTGATCGGGGCGATCTTCCGGCTAACGCTCGATGCGGCCGACCGGTTTCGCGGCTCCGCGATCGTCTGGGCCCACGGGGGCAAGTTCGCCGGATTTCTCCTCATCGTGGGCGGCTGCGCCGCTGCCGTCGCCGCTGCCGCATGGCTGGTCCGGCGCTTCTCGCCTTATGCATCGGGGAGCGGCATTCCGCAGGTCGAGGCGGTTCTCAAGGACGAGTTGCCACGGCCGCCGCCTCGATTGCTGCTCGTGAAGTTCTTTGGTGGGGTGTTGGCCATCGGCTCGGGGCTGGCACTCGGTCGTGAAGGGCCGAGCGTGCAGATGGGTGCGGCGATCGCCCATGTTGTCGGACGGCTCTTCCGGTGCGATTGGCTCGACTGCAAGGTGCTGATCGCCGCCGGTGCCGGCGCTGGGCTCGCCACTGCTTTCAACGCGCCGATCGCTGGGGCCGTCTTTGCTTTCGAAGAGCTGGTAAGACGCGTCGAGCCGCGGACGGCCATCGCGGTACTCGGCGCCTCCGCGGCGGCTATCGCCGTCGCACGCGTGTTCCTCGGCCCGGACCCGGATTTCACCGTCGTACCGCTGGCCTATGTCGGCGCGCCGGCCTGGCCGCTGTTTGCTGTGCTGGGCGTCGCGGCGGGGCTCGCCGGAATGCTGTACAACGCGGCGTTGCTGTGTGCTCTCAGTACGACCGACCGGCTCGCGCGCTGGCCGGTGGAGATTCGTGGTGCGGCCATTGGAGCCACCGTCGGGGTGCTGGGCTGGTTTCTTCCCGACCTGATCGGCGGCGGCGACGATATCACGCAACGGGTCCTTGCCGGTGGAACCTCGCTCGCAATAGTGCCATTGGCGTTTCTTCTGCGGTTCGGCCTGGGGGCGGTGTCATATGCAGCAGCGACCCCGGGTGGCTTGTTCGCTCCCCTGCTGGTCCTGGGAGCGCAGCTTGGCCTGCTTGCCGGCACCCTCTGCGGCGTTGCCTTCCCCGGTATGGGACTCGAGCCGCGGGCCTTCGCCGTCGTGGGAATGGCAGCCTTTTTTACAGGCGTGGTTCAGGCCCCGGTGACCGGCATCGTTCTCGTGACCGAGATGACGGCGAGCTTCCCGCTGCTCTTGCCGATGATCAGCGCCTGTTTTGCGGCCATGCTGATCCCGAACCTCTTGGGTGCCGCACCGATCTACGACTCGTTGGGCGCACGAACCCTCCGGCTGCAGAAACCCGACCGTTCTGCGGCCGATATTGGAGGGCAAGACGACACTCATTGACCACGGGCGGGGCTCTCCGGTCGCTGCTAGCGAAGCGATTCGTTGAAGCGTTTCAGCGCCTCCGCACCCGGACACAGGTCCGCGTCATCGAGCTGATTGAGCGGCCTGTCCACCGTGTTGAGATAGTCGTGCAGGTCGGTCGGTTCGGCCTCCAGATAGATCACACCCGTAACGATCTCGCCGGCGGCATGCCTCTCCTGCAGATACTTCATCGCCGCGACCCGGTCATGCGGGTCGTAATCCGCCGCCAGCTTGCGCAGCCGGAGCCGCGTGCCGTCGTGCTGCACGATCTCCTCGACTGTCCCAGGCGCATATTCGGCAGTGATCTCCGCCCGGCCCTCGATGACATCGAGCTGATTGATCGCCTCGTTATGCTCACGCACATAGTCGAAGCTCTTGGTCGATCCCTCGTGATTGTTGAAGGCAACGCAGGGCGAGATGCAGTCGATGAGAGCGGCGCCGTGATGGTGGATCGCAGCCTTGATCATCGGCACCAATTGGGCCTTGTCGCCGGAGAAGCTGCGGGCGACGAAGCTCGCCCCGAGCTGCAGCGACAAGCTGACGAGATCGATCGGCTCATCATAGTTCACGACGCCCCGCTTGCTCTTCGATCCCCGATCGGCCGTCGCCGAAAACTGCCCCTTGGTGAGTCCGTAGACGCCGTTGTTTTCGACGATATAGGTCATGTTGACGCTGCGCCGGATGCAATGCGCGAACTGGCCGAGGCCGATCGAGGCGGAATCGCCGTCGCCGGAGATGCCGAGATAGATCAGATCGCGGTTGGCGAGATTGGCGCCGGTCAGCACCGAGGGCATGCGGCCGTGCACGCTGTTGAAGCCGTGCGAGCTGCCGAGGAAGTAGTTCGGGGTCTTGGAGGAGCAGCCGATGCCGGACAGCTTGGCAATGCGGTGCGGTGGCAATTCCAGCTCGAAGCAGGCCTGGATGACAGCGGTGCTGATCGAATCGTGCCCGCAGCCGGCACAGAGCGTCGATACCGCGCCTTCATAATCACGGTGCGTGAAGCCGAGACCATTGACCGGCAGCTGGGGATGATGGAGCGTCGGCTTGGTGATGTAGGTCATCCTATGCCTCTGCGGAAGGGCGCGACATTGGCGGCCGCCAGCCGCCCCGCGATCTCGCGAATGATGAAGCGGGCGGTGATGGGTGTGCCGTCATAGTGCAGGATCGGCACGAGCTTGGTCGGATCGATATCGCACTCGTTGATGAGCAGCATCCGCATCTGGCCATCGCGGTTCTGCTCGACGACGAACACCTTCTTGTACTTGGCGATGAACTTGGCGACCTCGTCGGTGAAGGGAAAGGCGCGCAAACGGAGGATATCCAGCACCGCCCCGTGATCCCGGAGCGAGTCCAGCGCCTCCTCCATCGCCGGCGCGGTCGAGCCGTAATAGATGACGCCGAAGCGGGCCCCCTTGTGTGTCGCGCCCTTGACCGGCGCCGGCATCAGCTCGCGTGCCGTCCTGAACTTCTTCTGCAGCCGCTGCATATTCTCCACATAGGCGGCGCCGTCCTCGGTATAACGCGCATAGCCGTCCTTGCTGCTGCCGCGCGTGAAGAAGGCGCCGCGGGTCGGATGCGTGCCAGGGTAGGTGCGGTAGGCGATGCCATCCCCGTCGACATCGAGATAGCGACCGAACTCCCGGCCGGCCTCGAGGTCGTGGAAATCCACGACCTTGCCGCGATCCATGCGGCGGGAATCGTCCCACTCGAAGGGTTCGCTCAGCCACTCGTTCATGCCGATATCGAGGTCGAGCATCACGAAGATGGGGGTCTGCAGACGATCGGCGAGGTCGAAGGCCAGGGCGGCGAACTCGAAGCATTCGCGCGGATCGGCCGGGATCAGCAGGACATGCTTGGTGTCGCCATGGGAGGCGTAGGCGCAGGCGAGGATGTCCGATTGCTGCGTCCGGGTGGGCATGCCAGTGGAGGGGCCGCCGCGCTGGATGTCGAAAATGACCGCCGGTACCTCCGCGAAATAGGCGAGGCCGATGAACTCCTGCATGAGCGAGATGCCGGGGCCGGAGGTGGCGGTGAAGGCCCGGGCCCCGTTCCATGCCGCACCGACGACCATGCCGATGGAGGCCAGCTCGTCCTCGGCCTGGACGACGCTGTAGCGGCCCTTGCCGCTTTCGGGATCGGTCCGGTAGCGGCGGCAGAAGCGCATGAACGCCTCGGCCAGGGAGGTCGAGGGCGTGATCGGATACCAGGCGGCCACTGTGGCACCGCCATAGACGCAGCCGAGGGCCGCCGCGCTGTTGCCGTCGATGAAGACCCTCTCGCCCACGGCCTTTGCGCGCTCGAGCCGCAGACCGAGCGGACAGTTGAGCCGTGTCCGCGCATCGTCGCGCCCTATATGCAGGGCCTTGATGTTGGCGGCGATCAGCTTGTCTTTGCCCTTGAACTGCTCGCTGATCAGGCGCTCGATCTCGGCCATCTCGATGTCCAGAAGCGCCGCCAGCGCGCCCACATACATGGTGTTCTTGAAGAGCTGGCGCTGGCGCGGGTCGGCATATTCGCGATTGCAGATCTCCGTCAGGGGAACGCCCAGCAGGTTGATGTTCTCGCCCAGTTTCGCGGGAGGCACGGGCTTCGTCGAATCGTAGAGCAGATAGCCGCCCGGCTCGATGCTCGCCACATCTTTGTCCCAGGTCTGGGGGTTCATGGCCACCATCAGGTCGACACCGCCGCGCCGCCCCAGATAGCCGGCGGCCGACACCCGCACCTCATACCAGGTGGGCAGGCCCTGGATGTTGGACGGGAAGATGTTGCGCGGCGCCACCGGCACTCCCATGCGCAGCACCGAGCGGGCGAACAGCTGGTTGGCGCTCGCCGAGCCCGATCCGTTCACATTGGCAAAGCGAACGACGAAATCATTTACGCTTTGGAT
>DATFRE010000378.1:0-4098 GCA_035263545.1 Dongiaceae bacterium | reverse complement strand
CGCGACATCGCGGCACTTCAGGCTATGCGCGTGCCCATCGAGGGGGAAGCCGGCATCGGCTATGTCATGCGCCGCGGCTTCGATCTGCCGCCGCTGATGTTCATCGCCGAGGAGGTGGAGGCGATCGTCGTCGGGCTCTCGCTCCTGCGCCGCACCGGCGATCTCGGCCTCCAGGCCGCAGCGGGCCGGGTCACCGCCAAGATCGCCGAGGTGCTGCCGGAAGAGGGTGCGCTGGACGACCCGCCCCTCTACGTCTCGCGCGCGGGTCCCTCCCCGCCGGAGCGGGTCGACCTCCGGTTTATCCGCCGCGCCATCCGCGAGGAGGCGAAGCTCTGGATCGCCTATGAGGATTCCGAGGCGCGGCGCACGGAGCGGACGGTCAAGCCGCTCGCCATCCTCTACTACATCGAGGTCGTGGTGCTGACGGGCTGGTGCGAGCTGCGCCAGGGCTTCCGCCATTTCCGCGCCGACCGCATCGCCGACTGCCGGGTGACGGGCGAGAGATTCACCGGCGAGGGCGACGAGCTGCGCCGCCTCTGGCGCGAGGCGCACGCGCTACCCTAGTCGACGACCGCAATCGCATCGACCTCGATCAGATAGCCGGGGGATAGGGTCGCGATTCCCGCGACGACATCCGCCGGCTTGTGATCCCCGAACAGCGACACCCGAGCCTCCTCGATGATCGGCAGGTGATGATCGCGCTGGTAGTCGACGACGTAGATCGTAATCTTGGTTACATGCTTGGGAAGAGCACCTGCGGCTGAAAGGGCTCGGCCGAGATTGGCGAATACCTGGCGCGCTTGAACCGCGAAATCACCTCGGCCGACAAGCTTCCCGTCGATGTCTTCGGGCTCCTGGCCAGAAACGAATATCAGCTTGGTACCGATCGCCACAACGACTTGGCTGTAGGTTTCCGGGGTGGGCAGGCCCGGAGGATTGATGCATTCGAGCGTCATCTGTTCGCCATCCTCAGCGCCGCAACTGCCCTAGCCTCGTCTCAGTTGATCGGCTGGATATCCGTCACGCCGCCACAATCGGCAGCGACCCGCTTGCCTTCGAGGTTGTTCAGGATCGTGAAGGTCTTGCCGTTGCGGGTCGTTACGAGATTCACGGTGCCGGCGATCGCCTCGGGGCCGGGTGCCTGCACCTGCACCGTCATCTGATGCGTCCCCTGGGCGTCGGTGCAATCGACCCGCATCTGCATCTCGGTCGCCGAGTTGACCAGGACGGTGCGCTGGCATCTGGCCGCTGCCGACTGCGGCTGATCGAAGGCGTGCTGCAGCTTCTCCGGGGTCAAGCATTCCCTGTATCTGCGCGGCGCCATGGTTTTGCCCATCGCGGCTTCCAGCTTGGCGCGCTGGTCCGCCGTCAAATTGGCCGCATCGGGAATGTCGCCGCTCAAATGCGGGGTGCTGGTCATCTCCCACAAGCCCGGCTCGACGTTCAGCGCCAATTCATCGGCATGGCCGCGAGCGGCGGGCAGGGTCGCGAGCCCGGCCGCGAGAACGGCAATCTGCGACAGCTTCAGCATGCGAGACCCTCCATGAATGGCCCGTTCAGCACCCGCCGGACGTCGCGCCATTCTTGTGAGGCCGCGCTCGCCGTCAACTGTCAATTGGAAGACATCTCCCGAACCGGCTCACTCGGGGCCGCAGCAACCCGCCGCTGGTTCCTCGGCGGGAACCCACCGTCCGTTGGGCGCTACGAAGCCGGCATGGCCATAACGGTCGTGATGGCGCACCCAGTCGCTGAGATTGTGCGACGGGCCGGTCTCGTTGCGGCCCTTGGGAGTCATGTCGAGGAAGATATAGGTCCCGACACGCTCCTCATTGCCGCGACCGAAGGAGGAATAGGTGTGGAAGATCGCGCCGGCCTCGTCCTTGTAGAAGACGCTGAGCCCCGAGAGGTCCTCGAGCGGCAGCTTGGTCCTTTGGTAGTTGTAGAAGGCGGTGCCGTTCTCGATCTCCTCGGGGGTAAAGGAGACGTCGAAGTCGTAGTTGAAGTCGCTGCCATGGGAGGAGACCCAGCGGAAGCGCCAGCCCATGCGCTTCTTGAAGGCCTCGATCTCTGCGAGAGGTGCACGCGCCACAGCGGCATAGCTCACATCGTGCTGCTGGAGATGCTGGAGCGCGCCCTCGACATGGTCGACCTCGAAGGAGCAGCCGACGCAGCCCTCCTTCTGTCCCGGCGCCAGCATGAAATGCTTGAGGATGAGCTGGCAGCGACCGGCGAAGAGATCGCTCAGGCTCACCTTTCCCTCCGGGGCATCGAAGAGATAGGGCTTCTCGACCCTGACCCAGGGCAGCTCCCGGCGCTCGGCAGCGAGCTCGTCGCGCAGCCGCGTCATCGCCTTCTCTCTCGCCAGATGGGCCTTGCGGGCGGTCAGCCATTCGTCACGGGATACGATCCGGTGCTGCATGGTGTTCTCCATGGTGTTCTCCTTGGCGGATTCAAAGAGCGGCCAGGTAATCGGCCAGGTTGTCGAAGGTGCTGTTCCAGCCCCCGCGATGCAGATCGCGGGCGGTCTTGGAGTCGAAGATGGCCTGGTGGAAATGGAGCTTCGTCTTCCCCCCTCTCTCGGTGAGAGTGATCGTCACCAGCGTTTCATGCTTGGGGCTGCCATCCGGATGCTCCCAGGCCGTGGTGAAGACGAGGCGCTCCGGCGCCACCACCTCGCGATAGACCCCATGGGCCCAATGCTCCTCGCCCGCGGGCGAGCGCATGCCGAAGCGGAACCGGCCGCCGGGCCGGGCATCCGCCTTCCGGGACAGCACATCGAAGCCCTTTGGCCCCCACCACCGCGCCAGATGCGCTGGATCGGTCCAGGCCTTGAAGACCAGGCTTCGCGGCGCGTCGTATTCGCGCTCGAGGATCAGCACCCGCTCGGCGGGTGCCCCGGCGGCCGCACTTTCCGCGACCTCACTTCTTCCTGCCATGTGTCTTTCCGTCATGTGTTGGGCCCTTGGTTTGCAGCTCGCGCAGATAGTCGCCCAGCCGGTCGAGGCTTTGCTCCCAGAACTGGCGATAATGCTCGACCCAGTCGGCGACCTCCTTCAGGGGGCCGGCCTCGAGCCGGCAGGGCCGCCACTGCGCCGTCCGCCCCCGCGCGATCAGGCCGGCGCGCTCCAGAACCTTGAGATGCTTGGAGATGCCGGGGAGGCTCATATCGAAGGGCTCGGCCAGTTCCGTAACCGAGGCTTCGCCCTCCATGAGCCGGGCGAGGATCGCCCGCCGGGTCGGATCGGCGAGGGCGGCGAAGGTCGTACTGAGAGGATCGGCTTCCACTATTGCAAAACCAATTAGCTAAATAACTAACTGGCTAAATAAGGCTGCCGGGCGTCCCTGTCAAGCGGGTCTCTTCGGCTTTTTTATCGAAGGGCGCGGAACCGATTCGTGGCAGCAGGATGCTGTCGCACCGAAGCGCGGCAGAGGGCGCCCCAGGCGCGCTCAGAAATAGGGATCCGCCGCTTCGAGATAGTTGCAGATGTAGTCCGCCACCCCTTCCTCGAGGGAGGTGAAGGGCTTGGTGTAGCCGGCTGCGCGCAGCCGACGCATCTTCGCCTCGGTGAAGCTCTGATAGCGGCCCTGGAGAGCGGCCGGAATATCGAAGAACTCGATCGCGAGTTCCCGGTTCGACATGGTCTGCATCACCGCTCCCGCGAGGTCGAGGAAGCTGCGCGCCTGGCCGGTGCCGAGATTGAACAGCCCGCTCACCTTCGGATGGTCCAGCAGCCAGACCACGACATCGGCGCAGTCGCGCACATAGATGAAGTCGCGGCGCTGGCCGCCATCGGGAAAATCGGGATGGCTCGATTTGAAGAGCTTGAGCCTGCCCGTCTCGCGCGCCTGCTCGTGGAGCTGCTTCGCCACGCTGCGCATCGACCCCTTGTGATACTCGTTCGGCCCATAGACGTTGAAGAATTTGAGCCCGACCCATTGCGGAGGCTGAGGATCGCCGCGCTTCACCCGCCGGGCGATGGTCCGGTCGACCAGATGCTTGCTCCAGGCGTAGCCGTTCAGCGGCCTGAGGCGCGCCAGCACCTCGGGGCTGCCGTCATCATCGAAGCCGGCGCTGCCATCGCCATAGGTGGCGGCGGA
>DATFRE010000377.1:0-20950 GCA_035263545.1 Dongiaceae bacterium | reverse complement strand
CCTCCGCGTCGGGAAGCGTCATCTTGTTCATGCTTGGCCCAAGTCATGAACCAACCCGCAATTGGGCACTCCCGGACGTAAACAAAATATAAAGATAGACAAGACGCTTGTTGTTTCAGCGGCTTCGCTCGGGCTCGCGCCGTTTCGGGCCGTCTTCGGGGTGTCGCAATCATTCTCCTTGGCCCGCCAGACATTGCGAGTAGTATGGCCCGACGCAGGTCACGCAAGTCCGTCTGCAAAGCCTAGATGCTATGGCCCCGCGACATGCCGCGGGGCCCTATCGGGGAAAGGGCCGCGGAGTGCCGTTGACAGGGGGTATCGTCGAGCCGGAGATCGTCCGACCGAGCAGCGGCAGTGCTTCGCGCCGGCAGCGGCGATTCCGCCTCATCCTGATCAAGCCCTCGCATTACGACGACGACGGCTATGTCATCCAGTGGTACCGCTCGGCCATCCCGTCCAATTCGCTGGCCGCGCTCTACGGGCTTGCGAAGACCTGCGCCGAGGAGAAGCGCCTCGGCGAGGATATCGATCTCCAGATCTTCGGCTTCGACGAGACCAATACCCGTATCGAGCCGCGCAAGATTATCGCCTTGCTGGAGGGCGCGGATATCGGCGTGGTGATGCTCGTGGGCGTCCAGTCCAACCAGTTCCCGCGCGCCCTCGACATCGCCCGGCCGCTCCGGGAGCGCGGCATCACCGTCGGGATCGGCGGCTTCCATGTCTCCGGCACCATCGCCATGCTGGCGGAGCGCGATCCCGATGTCCGCCGGGCGGAAGAGATGGGCGTCTTCCTCTTCGCCGGCGAGGCGGAGGAGGGCCGGCTGGAGCAGGTGCTGAGCGATGCCGTCGAAGGCCGGCTGCAGCCGCTCTACAACTTCATGAACGACCTGCCGGGGCTGGAGGGCGTGCCGATGCCGGTGCTGCCCGCCGCGCGCATCCGGCGCACTGCCGGTGCCGTTACCAGTTTCGATGCCGGGCGCGGCTGCCCCTATCAATGCTCCTTCTGCACCATCATCAACGTTCAGGGGCGGAAGTCGCGCCGGCGCTCGCCCGAGGATATCGAGGCGATCGTCCGGGCGAATATCGCCCAGGGCATCCACCGCTTCTTCATCACCGACGACAATTTCGCACGCAACAAGGATTGGGAGGCGATCATGGATCGCCTCATCCCACTGCGCGAGAAGGAAGGGCTCAAGTTCAATTTCTTCATCCAGGTCGATACACTCTGCCACCGCATCCCGAACTTCATCGAGAAATGCGCGCGGGCCGGGGTGAAGCGGGTGTTCATCGGGCTGGAGAACATCAATCCCGAGAGCCTGCTCGGCGCCAAGAAGCGCCAGAACAAGATCACCGAATACCGCAAGATGCTGCTGGCCTGGAAACGCGTCGGCTGCGTCACCTATTGCGGGTACATCCTGGGCTTCCCCAACGACACCTTCGAGTCCATCCGGCACGACATCGAGATCATCCAGCGCGAGCTGCCGGTCGATCTCCTCGAGTTCTTCCACCTGACGCCGCTGCCCGGCTCCGAGGATCACAAGAAGCTGCATCTGGCGGGTGTCCCCATGGACCCCGACATGAACAAGTATGATCTCAACCACGTCACCACGGCGCATCCGCGCATGTCGTCCGAGGAATATGCGCGGGCCTATGCCATGGCCTGGGACACCTATTATTCGCCGAAGCATGTCGAGACGATTCTGCGCCGGGCGGCGGCCAGCAATATCAGCCCGGGCAAGACGCTCTTCCTGCTGGTCTGGTTCAAGGGCTGCATCTCCATCGAGAAGATCCATCCCCTGGAGGGCGGCTTCCTCCGCCTCAAATTCCGCCGCGACCGGCGGCCGGGCCTCAGGATCGAGCCGGTCTGGCTTTTCTATCCGAAGTACATCCTCGAGACCCTGCGCAAGCAGGGCCGATGGGCGGCCTTCTACCTGCGCATGCGCATGGTCTATCTCAGGATCAAGCACGACCCCGAGCGGCGCAACTACATGGACCTCGCCCTTTCGCCGGTGGATGACGACGAGACGGAGTCCCGCGAGCTCTTCCAATCCACCGCCGCGCAGGCCTATGTCCGCCAGGAGCAGCGGCTGGACAAGATCCGCCACGGCACGGCGGCCTGATCCTAACCTCTCCCGCGTTCCAAAGACCGAGCTTGTGAAGCCCTCACCCGGACGACGCCGCTGCGCGGCGTCGCCTCCCTCTCCCGCTTCAAAGCGCGGGAGAGGGGAACGAATAGAATGCCGCGCTCATTCCCGCTGCCTCGCGCGCCGCGGTGTTGAAGGGCGGCTTCAGCTTGCCCCGGAAATGGCGCTGCACGAGATCTCGGAAAGCGGCCGCCGGCTCGAGGCCGCGCTCGCGCGCGAGCCAGTCGAACCAGCGCTTGCCCGCGGCGACATGGCCGATCTCCTCGCGATAGATCACCTCGAGTGCCGCGGCGCTTGCCTCATCGCCATGGCGGCGGAGCGACGCGATCATGGCGGGGGTGACGTCGAGGCCGCGGGCCTCCAGCACCAGCGGCGCGATGGCGAGGCGCGCGAGGAGATCGTGGCGGGTCTCCAGCGCCGCCTGCCAGAGCCCGTCATGGGCCGGAAGATCGCCATAGCCAGCGCCGAGCTCGGCGAGGCGGGCGGCGAGAAGCTCGAAATGCGCCGCCTCCTGATCGCCCACCTCGACCCAGTCGTCGAAAAACGCCCTCGGCAGCTCGGGCGATCCGAACCGCGCGATCAAATCCCAGGCGAGATCGATGGGGTTGAGCTCGATATGGGCGAGCGCGTGGAGGAGGGCGATGCGGCCGGCAAGGCTCGGCCCCGCCTTGCGCTTGGGCATCTCCCGGGGCGCCAGCAGCAGCGGCTTCTCGGGGCGTGCCGGGCGGTCCGGCGGCTCGGCCGTACCGGGCTCGATCCGACCGCGCCGCCAAGCTTCCGCCACCGCATGGGCGCGCCGCGCCTTGGCCGCGGGATCCGCGGTGGTCAGGATCTCGACGGCGCCTGCGGCCAAACTCCGCTGCATAGCGCTGGATTCTGTTTTCGGCATCGACGGCGTATTTACCACGGAGTCACCGGGCTTGGCTGCGTCGGCGGTCCAACCACCAAGAGAGGATGAATTCGGGATCGCCCGTCCTGCCCGCCCGGCGGCCATTGGCGCGCGAGCCGAAAACGGCGCCGACCTGCCACACTCCTGGGCGATCATGGTTGGGGGGATCACTCGTGCCATATTGATGTAAATACGGCAATACGAGGAGCCGAGCGAAGATCATGGTCGAACGAACTCAGCTTCTGCTTGCCGTGATCCTGCTCGGCGGCTGCGCAGCGGCGAGCTTCTCCACGCCGGCCGGCTCGATTGTCTCGTCCGAGTTCGGTTCCTTCACCCTGGCGCCGGGTGAGACGCGCTCGATCGATATGGGCTCGCTCTATCACGAGATCCGGATCTGCAATGACAGCAGCAGCGAGGGCACCCTCGCGGCAACCGTATCCGGCACACCGATGCAGCTCGTGCCGGGAGTCTGCGGAACCGACAACGGCAGCAGCCTCACGCTGCGCAATCTTTCCTCTGCCAAGGTCGTATACGGGGAGATACTTCATGAGTGAACGGCCGAGTGTCGATCCCAAATGCCATGATCTGGCCGAGCACTTCCTGGCCGATCTGCCGGGCAACTCCACCCAACAGATTCGATCCAAACCACCTGACGATGGGGAAGAGCGAATCCCCCTTTGAGATGTTGCCTGCTTGGGCCGTGCAATTGCGTTCACGGGGGCGCGACCCTACCGCAGGAAAACCGTCAGCAGGACGGCGAGGATGAACAGGGCAAGGCCCAGTTTATCGTAGATGGTCCACGTCGGCTCCTCGCCGTGGGCGAGGATGAATCGGTCGAGGAAGTCCTTCATCTTCATCTAATCGCCCACAGCCTCCTCCGGGCACCCCTGGTGAGTCGGAGCAAAAGGGAGCGTGAGAGGGCTTAGAGTGCCTTCACCGCCGCCAGCACCTCGTCCACATGGCCCGGCACCTTGACCTTGTGCCAGATGTTGCGGATCACGCCTTTCTCGTCGATCAGGAAGGTGGCGCGCTCGATGCCCATGTATTTGCGGCCATACATGCTCTTCTCCACCCAGGTCCCATAGGCCTCGCAGACCTTGCCCTCCTCGTCGGAGGCGAGTGCGAAGGGGAGCTCGTATTTCTTCTTGAACTTGTCGTGGCTCGCGACGCTGTCGCGGCTGAGGCCGATGACCACGGCCTCGCTCTTGCCGAAGCGCGGGAAGCTGTCGCGGAAGCCACAAGCCTCCGCCGTGCAGCCCGAGGTATCGTCCTTGGGATAGAAGTAGAGGATGACCTTCTTCCCCTTGAGTTTGGAAAGACTGACCTTGCCGTTGCCGTCGGTGGGCAGGGTGAAATCCGGGGCCTTGTCGCCGGGCTTGAGACTCATGACGCGCGCTCCTGTTGTGCCTCGACAATCCTGACATAGATGGCGTGAACGGCCGCAGCCGTGGCGGAGATTTCCTTGCGGAGCGTCGCGTAGTCAACCGCGCCGCCGATCTCCGCCAGGCGGCGCGCGATCGCCGGGGCCAGGCTCGCTTCCTCGAAGCGCTCACCGACCGTGAGCCGCAGATAGCCATGCAGCCGCCGCCAGAGGCTGAGCGCGCCATGGAGCCGGGCGAAATCCCTTTCCGACAGGAGCTCGGCCCGGGCGAGGGCGACCAGAGCGCCGTCGGTGCCATGGGCCAGCACGCCCGGCCGCTTGGCGGCGTGGCGCAGCATCAGGTATTGGGCGATGAACTCGATATCGACCATGCCGCCCGCCATATGTTTCAGCTCGAAGGCCCGATCGGCCGGATGCTGCTGGGCGATGCGCCGGCGCATGGCGGCGACATCGGCCATGAGCTTCTCCGGGTCGCGCGGGCGGGTCAGCAATTCATGCAACGCCGATTCGACCTCGAGCGCAAAGCTCCGGTTGCCCGACACGACGCGGGCGCGGGTCAGCGCCATATGCTCCCAGGTCCAGGCATCGGCATGCTGATAGCGCCGGAAACCCTCGAGGCTGGAGGCGATGGGCCCGGAATTGCCCGAGGGCCGGAGGCGCATATCGACCTCGTAGAGGCGGCCCTCGCCGGTGGGAGCGGTGATGGCGGCGATCATGCGTTGGGCGAGGCGGGCATAGTAGTGAATGGGTGCCAGCGGCTTCGGCCCATCGGACATAAGCGTGTCCCAGCCGGCGCGCTCGAGCTCCGTCGGGGCGTCATAGATGAAGATGAGATCGAGATCCGAGCCGATGGTCATCTCGCGGCTGCCCAGCTTGCCCAGCGCCACGGTCACCATGCCGCGGCCGGGGAGCCGGCCATGCTGCTCTGCGAAGGCCGCCTCAATCCGCGGCTGGAGCCCGGCGATGACAGTCTCCGCAATGTCGCTCAGCGGCCGGGCGGCGCGCTCGGCATCGGTCGTTCCGCGCAGCACATGGACGCCGATCTGGAACTGCCGATCCCGGACCCAGCGCCGGGCGATGTCGAGGATATCCTGGAGGTCGCCGGCCGTGGCGAGAAGGTGCTGGAGCTCCTGCACCAGCTCGTGGCGCGCGGGCGCATGGCCGAAGAAGCCGCTGGTGAGCACGGCATCGAGGAGCGCCGGATTGCGGCTCAGATGCTCGGCCAGGCGCGGCGCACCGCCCATGATCTCGGCGAGGAGATCGAGCAGTCCGGGGTTGGAATAGAGGAGGGAGAATATCTGCACCCCGGCAGGAAGGGCATGGAGGAAGGCATCGAAACGGCCGAAAGCCTCGTCCGGCTGGGAGGTGCGGCCGAGTGCCTGGAGCAGGGCGGGCATCAATTCCGTCAGCAGTTCGCGGGCGCGGGTCGATCGCATGGCCCGCGCCCTGCCGGCATGCCAGCCGCGGATCGCCGCCGAGATCGAGGCGCCGTCCTTGAAGCCGAGCTCGGCCAGGGTCCGGACTGTGTCCGGATCGTTCTCCGTGCCGGTGAACACCAGGCTGCCGGGGCCGGAGAGGGTTGGCGCCTCCTCGAACAGCTCGGCATAGTGATCTTCGACCTGACCCAAGTGATGGAGCAGAGTCTCGGCGAAGGCCGCAGCATCAGGATGGCCACAGAAGCGAGCGACGGCCTCGAGCTCGTCCCCCGCCGGGGGAAGCGTCTGGGTCTGACGGTCGTCCACCATCTGGAGCCGATGCTCGACATGGCGCAGGTAGCGATAGGCCTGGATCATCGCCTCGCCCGTGGAGACGGCCACCCGGTCGGCGGCAACCAAGGCGTGGATCGCGGCGCAGGTCCCCGGTTGGCGCAGCTCCAGCAGCCGGCCGCCCCAGATCAGCTGCTGGGTCTGAGCGAAGAACTCGATCTCGCGGATGCCGCCGCGGCCGAGCTTGATGTTGTGGCCGCCGACCGCGATCTCGCGATGGCCTTTCACCGCGTGGATCTGGCGCTTGATGGAATGGATGTCCTGGATCGCGGCGAAATCGAGATGCTTGCGCCAGACGAAGGGGCGCAAATGCCGCAGGAACTCCGCGCCCGATTTCGGGTCGCCGCCCACGGCACGCGCCTTGATCATCGCGGCGCGCTCCCAATTCTGGCCCATGCCCTCGTAATAGGTCTCGGCGGCGAGCACGGTCATGGCCAAGGGCGTCGAGCCTGGGTCGGGGCGCAGCCTGAGGTCGGTGCGAAAGACATAGCCATCCTCGGTGTGATCCTGGAGGAGGCGCACCAGGTCTCGCGCCAGGCGCACGAAGCAGTCCTGGAGCGTGCGTCGGCCGCGATAGTCGACCTTGTCCCGGTCATAGAGGACGATGAGATCGATATCGCTGGAGTAGTTGAGCTCGCGCGCGCCCAGCTTGCCCATGGCGAGGATGACGAGCCCGGAATCCTCGCTCGGCCGATCGAGGGAGGGCAGCATGAGATCTCCCGCTTCGGCGGCGCGGCGCAGCAGATGGTCGGCAGCAAGCGTGAGGGCGACATCGGCGACGTCGCTGAGAGCGCCGGTCACCTGCTCCAGATTCCAGCTGCCGCTGATATCGGCAAGGGCGATCAGCAGGGCCGCGCGGCGTCGGGCCCGGCGCAGCCTGCGCATCAGCTGGCCCGTGTCGCCATCCTGCCCGGTGCGGGTCAGCTCCGCGAGCAAATCGGCCAAGACAGCGGCGGGATCCTGGGCTAGGAATGCCTCGACAATCTCCGACTCGCTCATCAGCAGCTGGCCGAGGAAGGGGCTATTGCCGAAGACAGCAGCCAGGAAGGCGCGACCCTCCGACGATCCAGCCAGGCGTTGCAGGAAGGCAGGGCCACCGGCGATCCGGTCCAGGCCGAGGGCAGCCCGCGCCGCATTGCCAGGAAGAGGCAGCCGGTCGATGAAGGGAATGGGCAGGGAAGCGTTCATGATGCCTTGTCGTCGCTGGCCGCAGACTGCTGAACTGATGCTCCCGGGTCAAGGATAGCCAGGCTTGGTTCGGCGCAGCCTGCGTATCGGCCTCGAGGTGATCGGCACGCTGGTCGCCGGCCTCGTGATCGTGGCCGGCTTCGCCGCCTATCGATTCTCCGAGGGGCGGCCCTTCCATCTCCAATTCCTCATTCCCTACATAGAGCGCGGGCTGACGCCGCCGAGCGGGGATGTCCACATCAAGCTCGACGATCTGATCATCGCCTGGACCGGCGGCCAGCGGCTCATCGGGCTGCGCGCAACCCATGTGCGGGCGGTGACCAAAGATGGCCGGGTCCTGGCGAGCGTGCCGCAGCTCGGCATCGACATCAGCCTGCGCGGCCTGTTGCGCGGGCTGGTGGCACCGACCACCATCGATTTCTACAATCCGCAGATCCATATGCGACGGAACAGGGACGGGCGATTCCAGTTCCTGACCGCGGCCGCCAGGCAAGGGCAGCCGAACAAGTTCATTCCCGAGTTCCTGCAGAACCTGACGGGGCCGCCCAATCTCGATACGGCGGTCGGCTATCTGCGGCGCGCGCATTTCATCGACGGCACGGTCGATCTCGAGGATGAGCGCACGGGCCTCACCTGGCATGCGCCCAAGATCGACATCGAGTTGCTGCGCGACAGCCAGGGCATCGTCGGCAAGATGTCGCTCCAGATCGCCGAGCTGGGCAATCCCGCTGTCGTCGATACCGACTTCGTCTTCGACGCGGCTACCAGCGAGATCAGCCTGGAGGGCAAGTTCAGCGGGCTCGACATCGCCTCCTTCGGGCTGTTCGAGCCCGATCTGGCGGCACTCGCCGGCTCCCATTTCCAGTTCAACGGCACCATCGGGACCATGATCAATATCGATGGCACCACGGGCCCGGTCCATTTTTCCCTTGGCGGGGGCCCCGGCACCATCGACCTGCCCCAGCATTTCCAGGCGCCGCTGCCGATCACCAGCCTGGCCGTGGTCGGCCAGCTCGATGCCGGCCGGGATTCCGTGCGGGTGGACGAGCTGACGCTCGATCTCGGTGGCCCGCTGATCTCGGCTCAGGCGAGGCTCACCGGCCTCACCTCCTACCATATCGGCAAGACCGGACGCCTGAGGGTCGCCGGGAGCGCGCGAGTGGCGAACATCCCCGTCAGCCGTCTGCCGGATCTCTGGCCGCGTGGCCAGAAGGGCAAGGACGGCGCGCGCGACTGGGTGGTTCAGAATATCGACCAGGGCATGGTGGAGAAGGTGGAGGTCAAGTTCGACGTCGCCTTCCCGGGCGGCGATCCGGATGCGGCGCAGGTCCTCGCCTTCGGCGGGACCATGAAGGCGAAGGATCTGGGACTGCATTATTTCCGCCCCATGCCGCCGATCCGCGGCGCCAAGGGGACGGCGAGCTTCGATGCCACGAAGTTCACGGCAGATTTCGCCGGTGCCGTGGTCGGCAAGATCACGGCCAAGACAGGCCATCTCGCCATCACCGGCCTGGACAAGCCCGATCAGATCGTCGCCGTCGAAGGCGATATCGAGGGGCCGTTGAGGGATGCCCTCGAGCTCCTCGATCACGCGCCGCTGGGCTATCCGAGCAAGATGGGCCTCAACCCGGCATCCGCCAGCGGCAGGGTCTCGACCCACCTGCAGCTTCAGCTCCCGGCACGCAACCACCTGAGGGCAGGGGAGCTGCGCATAGAAGCCCATGCCAGGATCGAGCAGGGGAGCCTCGCCAGGATCTTTCTCGACCGCGATGCGACCGATGCCAATATCGAGCTGAAGATCGATACCGAGGGCATGCTGGCCGTCGGCAATGCACGCCTCGGCGGCATCCCGGCCGCGCTGCGCTGGGACTCCCGCTTCACCCCGTCGGAGGTGGGATATCGCGACCGCATCACCCTCGCCGCCGAAACCAGCACCGATGCCCTGGCCAATCTCGGATTCGACTATCGCCAGATCGTGAACGGACCGCTGCATGTCGATCTCGTCTATACGAATCCACGCAGCGGACCGAAGGATATCGCGGCCGATTTCGACCTGACCCGGGCATCGGCGGCGATCGAGGTCTTCAAATGGAGCAAGCCGCCGGATGCACCGGCCCGCGCCAGCATCCGCCTCACCCTGCAGGGCGATCATCCCTCGGCCATCACCGATTTCCGCTTCGAGGCCAGCGATCTCTCCGGCGACGGCGACGGTCGGTTCGATCCCAAGGGCAGGCTCGTCTATATCGGCTTCCGCCATATGACCCTGGGCAGGACCCGGCTCGACAATGTCGCCCTCGATTTTTCCGGCGAGCGGATCGATGCGCGGATCGGCGGCGGCGAGTTCGATGCCGAGCCCTTCATCGGCAAGAGCACCCTTGCCAGCCACTCGGCCGCTGAGGATGGAAAGCCGACCCGCCCTTTCACCATCGTCACGGATCATCTCACCCGCGTCATCATCGGGCCGGACCGGGAGATCGACGATATCCACTTCTCCTTCGATTATGACGGGCTCCACTGGCGAAAACTCGAGGCGGCCGGGACGCCCCGCGGCGGAAAGCCGATGACCATCAGCTGGCTGCCGGGGGCGGATGGCATGCATCACCTTTCCGTCGTCGCCGAGGATGCCGGCACGGCGCTGAAGATCCTGGGTGTCATCGACAGCGTCGTCGGCGGCAAGCTCACCATCACCGGCACGGCCCCCGACAACGATCCGAAGCGTCCCATCAAGGGCCGTGCCGAGGTCACGGAATACAGGCTCGTCAACCAGTCGGCGCTGGTGCGCCTGCTGACCATTGCGACCTTCACCGGGGTCCTCGACGCCATGACCGGCCAGGGATTCCAGATGTACCGCTTCGAGGCCGACTTCACGAAGACCGGCGGGCGGATCGACGTGCCGCTCGCCCGCACCTGGGGTCCCTCCCTCGGGCTGACGGCGACGGGCTTCTTCGATTACGGCACCGATCAGATCGACCTGAAGGGGACGGTGGTGCCCGCCTATGCCCTCAACAGCATTCTGGGCCAGATCCCGATCGTGGGCTTCCTCTTGACCGGGGGCAAAGGCAGCGGTGTCTTCGCCGTCGTCTATACCGCCACCGGCAAGCTTTCCGAGCCGACCATCTCGGTCAATCCGCTCTCGGCGCTAGCACCGGGATTCCTGCGCGGGGTGTTCGGGCTCTTCAGCAGCGGCGACCAGGGCCCCGCGGCCCTGCCGCCGAATTTCGGCCAGACCGGTTCGGGGAAGTAGGGCTTCAATCCGAGACGACGATGGCCGCTTCGCGGATCAGCCGGCCGCGGCGCTTGCGGTCGACGGCGAAGGGAGCCATGCGGTCGTCGATGCGGCCGGTCGCGATGGCTTCCGCCAGCAGCGCCCCGGCGGCGGGCGCGCCCATGACGCCATAGCTCCATCCGGCGGAGATCCAGAGATCGCGGCAATCGGGATGCGGCCCGAGCAGCGGGGCGAAATCCGCCGAGGCATGGATGATGCCGGCCCATTGCCTGAGGATGCGGAGTCCCGCGAGGGAGGGCATCATCTCCACGAGGTGACGCGCGTAATGGGCCATCACCGGGAGGTCGGAGGCCAGCGTCGCGCCGGCGAAATCGCCGTGAACCTCGCAGCCGCCGACGATCTCGCCGCGTGCGGTCTGGTGCATGTAGACGGTGCGGTCGAGAAGCGCCAGCGCCGGATCGAGCACCGGGCGGAGCGGCTCGGTCGCCATCGCCTCCAGCCGCCAGGGCCGTCCTTCCAGCTCGACGCCCGCGAGCTCCGCGACGGCGGGGCTATGGGCGCCGGCGGCAATCACCGTGGCATCGGCGGTGACGAGTTCTTCGCCGCGCCACACACCTGCTGCCCGCCCGTTCTGCCGCTCGATGGCGGTGATCGCGGTATCGTAATGCAGCGCGACGCCGCGCTCTTCGCAAGCGGCGCGCAGGCCCTTCATGACGGCGTGATGGGGTGCCGTGCCGCCATCCTCGAAGATCATCGCGGATTTGACGCGGGCGCGGGCGACGATTGGAATCCGCCGCGCGAGCCCGTCCTGTGACAGGGGATGCGAGGCGATGCCGCAGTCGCGCTGGACCTGCAGGGATTCCTCGATCACCGCGGCGGTCCGATCGGATTCCGCCAGGATTGCATAGCCTCGCTGGGTATACATGACATTATGGCCGAGGCGGCGGGAGAGGCCGAGCCAGAGGCGATGAGAGTGGCCGAAGAAACGGGTCCATTCCGGCGAGGAGAATCCGCCGCGCACCATCGTGCCGTTGCGCCCGGAGGCCCCGCCTTGCCAATAGCCGGCATCGAACACCGCGACATCCGTCATGCCGCGCTCGGCGAGGCAGAAGGCCAGCATCAGCCCCTGCATGCCGCCGCCGATGATGGCGACGCTCGCCTTCACGAGGGAGGCTCCGGCGCGACGAGATCTGCCAGGCCGGCGGCCTGGGCCAGGGTCAGCCCGGCGCGGGGCGCCCGGTAGCTGGGATGCCCGAAACTCTCGGCGGGCCGGCCCGTGAGATGGGCGAGCGTGGCGGCGAGATTGTCCCAGCAGGGCATGCCCTGGCAGGGCCCCATGCCGCAGCCGGTCAGGCGCTTCAGCACCTCGACGTGACTATCGCCGCCAGAAACGAGGTCGCGGATCTCCGCCACCGTCACATCCATGCAGGGGCAGACGAAGGCGCGATCGTCGAGCCGGGCGCAGGCGGTGGGCTCCGGCGGCAGCTCCGCGGAGCCGGCGAGGCGGATATGGGCCGGCAGCTCGCCGGCGGCGAGACGCAACGCGCCGCCCGCGCAGGCCTGGAAGGGCAGGAAGGGATCCGCCCGCCAGGGTCCGGCATGAATCACGGCCTCGCAGGCGATCCGCTTTCCTTCGGAGAGCTCGATGCCGCGCACGCTTTCCCATCCGAGGATCCTTGTGGCCCGGCCGGCCTCAGTCATGCCGGCGAGTGCGATACCCAGCTTCTGAAGCCGCGGGGCGATGGCCTCCAGCGCATTGGTGCCGATGAGGACGGCGCGTTGGCCGGGCGGGATCGCGCCGGCCCGTGCCAGGCCCACGGCCGAAGCCAGATCCATCACCCCTGGCAGATCGGCACCCGGCACCAGAGGCGCCAGGGAGCGCCGGCCCGTCGCCAGCACGATCTCCTGCGGCTCGATCACCGCGGCCGGGCCGCCGTCATGAGGGGCGGCCAGCAGAACCCGGCCGCCGCGATAGAGTGCGATTGCCTCCCAGCCGGCGAGAACGCGAATGTTGCCGGGCAGGAGGGGCAGGACCTCGCCCATGGCTGCGGCGAAGCGCCCGGGCCGCCGGCCGCGAGAGATCAGCAACACCGAGCGGCCTTCGCCGGCCTCTGCGATCGCCGCTCGCCGACCCGCAGGCCCCCCGCCGATCACCGCAACATCGATCGCGATCTTCTTGCCGGGCCGGATCTCGCTTTGCCGCGATGGCGAGATGGCATCGCCGCCGCCGGCGAGGAAGCGCAGCAGCCGCTCCCAGATCTCAAAGCGCCGGCTGCCGCTGGGCAGCGCGCGCGGATGCTCGAAGCCGCCGCGCAGCCACCGCCGCGGGACCAGCCGCGCGAGCTGCAGCAGGTCGAAGCGCGGGCTCGGCCAGACGTTCTGGCTTCCGAGCTGCATGCCAGGCTGAACGATAAGGCGATCCAGCCTGACATTGGGAATGCCGTCGAGCTGCGCCTGCAGGCCGAGGGCGAGATCGCCGCTGAGCGGCCGGTGGAACTTGCGCGAGCAGCCGATGCCGCGGATGCCGGCGCGATGGAGGGCCGCGGCCGCGCTGTCGCCCGCGCGGGCCTCGATGGGCCGGCCGTTCCAGAAGATGGTGAGCCGTTCGTCCTTGCCGCCGCCGTGCCGTGCCACGCTTCCTCCCCCGCAACCGGCGCATGGTAGTGCGGCGGTTGCGGGGGCGGGAAGGGGTCAGGCGGCTTCGATCGCCGCGGCGTAGCCCTCGAGGATGCCGGGCCAGCCGCCGGGGGAGCTGATGCTCTTGCGCACGGCCTCGGCCTGGTCGCCATAATTCTCCAGGCCGCGATGCTCGAACTCGACCCGGGTCAGACGCTCTCCTTCGGGGATGAACCGGACCTCGACCTCTGTCAGCAGATCGGGATCGTATTTCCATTGGGCGCTGAGCTGCCAGGACAGCACGAGGCGCGCGGGCGGCTCCCAAACCAGGACGCGGCCCCAGTCGCATTCGCTGCCATCCTCGCCGCGCTCATACCAGCGCCCGCCGAGCCGGGGCTCGATGATGGCGGCCTTCTGCGGCGATTTGGCGATGGAATGGCTGGCCGGCCACCAGCGGCCAAAGCCGGCGGTGAAGACCTCGAAGGCGCGGGTCTGGCTGGCCTTGACCTGCAGGGTCTTGCGGACGGGCGCCGGTGCGATCTTGAGCGTCATAGGGGCTACTCCTCCTTCTCGACTTCGACCTGATAGGCGGCGAGCGCGCGATCCCAGAAGCGGTCGAGCCAGGCCCGCAGAACGCCGAGGCCCTGGGGATCGATCTGGTAGACGCGGCGCGTGCCCTCGGCACGATCGGTGACGAGGCCTGCTGATTTCAGCACCTGGAGATGCTGGGAAACGGCGGGCCGGCTGACCGGCAGGCCCCGGGCGAGCTCGCCCACGGCCCGCGGCCGGCCGGCAAGCCGCTCGAAGATCTTGCGCCGGGTGGGATCGGCCAGGGCTGCGAGGGCTTTCGTTGCGTTAGTCATGGCTAACGGTAAGACAGTGCTTACATATAAGTCAAGCGCCGTCTTTCCCTCTCCCACGCTTTGAAGCGGGAGAGGGAAAGTACTGCGTCACCGCAGGCGGACGAGGGCGTGCTTCTTCTTGCCGGCGCTGAGCTTGATGTAGCCCTCGGGGGTCAGCTGGGTGAGGGTGAGGAGTGCCGCCTCATCGGCGAGGGCCTCGCCATTGACCCTGGCGCCGCCGCCCTTGATCAGGCGCCGCGCCTCGCTCTTGCTCGAGGCGAGGCCCGTGCGATGGAGCAGCTCGACCGCCTGGAGCCCGCGGGCGAGATCGGCGCGCTCGACCTCGATGCTCGGCAGGTCGTCGCCGGCACTGCCTTCGCCGAAGGTGCGCCGCGCGGTCTCCGCCGCGGTCTCGGCCGCAGCCTCGCCATGGGCCATCTTGGTCGCTTCGGTGGCGAGGACGATCTTGGCGGTGTTGATCTCCGCCCCTTCGAGCCTCTCCAGCCGCGCGATTTCCGCCAGGGGCAGATCGGTGAACATGCGCAGGAACCGCCCGACATCGGCATCGGCCGTGTCGCGCCAGTACTGCCAGTAGTCATAGGCCAAGAGCCGGTCGGCATTGAGCCAGACCGCGCCCGCGGCGGTCTTGCCCATCTTCGCGCCGGCCGCCGTGGTGATGAGCGGCGTGGTGAGACCGAAGAGCGTGCGGTTCTCGGCGCGCCGGCCGAGCTCGACTCCATTGACGATATTGCCCCACTGGTCGGAGCCGCCCATCTGCAGCACGCAGTCGCGCCGGCGCGCGAGCTCCAGGAAGTCATAGGCCTGGAGCACCATGTAGTTGAACTCGAGGAAGCTGAGGGGCTGCTCGCGCTCGAGCCTGAGCTTGACGCTGTCGAATCCAAGCATGCGATTCACGGAGAAATGCCGCCCGTAATCGCGCAGGAACGGGATATAGGCGAGATCGTCGAGCCAGTCGGCGTTGTTGACCATGACGGCGTCGCCCGGACCGTCGCCGAACTTCAGGAAGCGGCTGAAGATCTGGCGGATGCCGGCGATGTTCGCGTCGATATCGGCAGCGGTCAGGAGCTTGCGGCTCTCATCCTTGCCCGAGGGATCGCCGATCTTGGTGGTGCCGCCGCCCATGAGCACGATGGGCCGGTGTCCATGTTGCTGCAGCCGGCGCAGAAGCATGATCTGCACCAGGCTGCCCACATGAAGCGAGTCCGCCGTCGCGTCGAAGCCGATATAGCCGGTGACGCGGCCCCTGCGCGCGAGCGCGTCCAGCCCCTCCAGATCGGTGCACTGGTGGAAATAACCCCGGGCGATGAAATCGCGCAGGAAATCGGAGGTGGGCTCGCTCATCGTAATCGGCTCATCGCTAAGGCTTGTGCTGAAGGTCGGTCATGTAACACAGTGGATTCGCAAAACCTATGGCGATGACGAGACCCATGCTGGCCCTCGGGCTGATGAGCGGCACCTCCTGTGACGGGGTGGATGCAGCGCTGCTCACCACCGACGGGCTCTCTCATGTCGTGCCCGGACCCGCTTTCAGCCATCCCTATGCCAAGGATTTCCGAAGCCGCCTGCGCTCGGTACTGGGCGGCAAGGGCCCCCTGGAAGCGGTGGCCGAAGAGCTGACTCGGGTCCATGCAAAGGCGGTCGGCGATCTGTTGCGTCAGGCGGGGATCGCGCCCGCTGCGGTCCGCGTGCTGGGCTTCCACGGGCAGAGCGTGTTGCACGAGCCCGAGAAGGGTCGCACCTGGCAGATCGGCGATGGCCGGCTGCTGGCGCGGCTCACGGGGATCGACACGGTCAGCGATTTCCGCAGCGCCGATGTCGCCGCCGGCGGGCAGGGCGCCCCCTTCGTGCCGCTCTACCACCAGGCGCTCGCCACCGGCTTGCCGGAGCGCCCGCTGGCGGTGCTGAACCTTGGCGGCGTGGGCAATGTCACCTGGATCGGCAAAGAAGCGGATGAGCTGATCGCCTTCGATACCGGACCTGCCAATGCACTGGTGGATGATTGGGCGCTGCGGCATACCGGCCGGCCGGTGGATCAGGATGGCAGGCTGGCGCTGAGCGGCCATGTCGACGGGTCAGCGCTGGCGGCCCTGATGCGCCATCCCTATTTCGCCCGGCCGGCGCCCAAGTCCCTCGACCGCGATGCCTTCGGCATGGCACCGGTGGCGGGCCTCTCGGCAGCCGATGGAGCAGCGACCCTCGTGGCCTTCACCGCCGCCGCGGTGGCGCGCGGCCGCGAGATCCTGCCGGCACCGCCCCGGCGCTGGCTCGTGACCGGCGGCGGCAGGCGCAATCCCGCGGTGATGGCGGCGCTCGAGAAGGCGCTCGGCCAGAAGGTCGAGCCGGTGGAGAGCGTCGGCTGGGATGGCGATGTGCTGGAAGCCCAGGCCTTCGCCTATCTCGCAGTGCGCTCGCTTGCCGACCTGCCCCTCAGCCTGCCGAGCACCACCGGCGTGGCGCGGCCGACCTGCGGGGGGCGGCTCGATAGGGCAGCGTAGCGGCGTTACTTGGCCGCGGCCTTGCTCTTGCCTTTGGCCGGCACCGGCAGGACGCGGGTCAGGTAATCGTCCACGGTACCCCGGAGCTGGTCGAGATGCTCCGTGAAGAAATGCGTGGCGCCCTTCAGGATCTTGTACTCGATCTTGATGTCGCGCTGGTTGCTCAGCTTCTGCACGAGCTTGGCGACGGATTCATGGGGCACGACATCGTCGCGGTCGCCCTGGACCACGAGTCCCGAGGAAGGGCAGGGCGCCAGGAAGCTGAAATCATAGATATTTGCCGGCGGGGCAATGCTGATGAAGCCGCTGATCTCCGGCCGGCGCATCAGAAGCTGCATGCCGATCCAGGCGCCGAAGGAGAAGCCCGCGATCCAGCAGGCCGAGGCGTTGGGATTGTAGGTCTGGAGCCAGTCGAGCGCCGATGCGGCATCGCTCAACTCCCCCTCGCCCCGGTCGAACTTGCCTTGGCTGCGGCCGACACCCCGGAAGTTGAAGCGCAGCGATGAGAAGCCGCGCTCGGCGAAGAGCTGATAGAGGGTGTAGATCACCTTATTGTTCATCGTCCCGCCATGCTGCGGGTGCGGATGCAGCATCAGGGCGATGGGAGCGTTGGGCCCCTCGCCGTGCTGGTAGCGCCCCTCCAGCCGGCCTTCGGGGCCATTCATGATCACTTCGGGCATAGCCGATCAGCCTCTTGAATCCTGATGGAAATGGTTAAACAGGCAATGTCCGACAATTACGATAGGGTTTTGCCCTCAATTGCGAGCCCGTTTCCCAGCGAAAACTTGACCGCAGCAGTCGGACTTATTATATCTTCCTTCGCTATCGCGAAAGGCGCGCTTGCAGCAGCCGCGCCGGGAAACCGACTTTATCACGGCGGCGCTAATGGTTTTCAAGAGCATTCGCCAACAGCTCGACTCGGTCATGGCCCGGGATCCGGCCGCGCGCTCGCGCTTCGAGGTCCTGCTGACCTATCCGGGCGTGCATGTTCTGTTCTTCCATCGGATCGCCCATTGGCTCTATTGCCGGCACCGCCGGCTGTCCGCCCGCTTTGTCTCGCAGCTCGGGCGATGGGTGACGGGCATCGAGATCCACCCGGGTGCCACCATCGGCCGGCGCCTCTTCATCGATCATGGCATGGGCGTCGTCATCGGCGAGACCGCCGAGGTCGGCGATGACGTGACCCTCTACCATGGCGTCACCCTTGGCGGCGTGGCGCCCTCCCTGAACTCTGCCGCCCAGATCGACCGCAAGCGCCACCCCACCATCGGCAATGGGGCCATTATCGGTTCCGGCGCCCAGGTGCTGGGGCCGATCACAGTGGGTGTAGGCGCGCGCGTCGGTGCCAATGCCGTGGTCGTCCAGGATATTCCGGCCGGCGTCGTGGTGGTCGGCATCCCCGCCAGGGCGATCCAGCATCGCGAGAAGGCGAGCGAGTTCCTAGCCTATGGCACGCCGCGGGGCGAGATGCCCGATCCCGTCGCCCGCGCGCTGGATGCCATGGCCGAGCATGTGGCCGCTCTCCAGGCGCGCATAGGCGCGCTGGAGAAGGAGAAGAGTGGTACTCCGGTCTCGACCGGGCGTGTGGCGCCCCTGATGGTGGTCGATAACGACCGCAACGGGGAGAGCGCGGAAGCCGAGCGCCTCGCGGCGGGCGGCGGAAAGGATTGCTGAAGGAGCGATGCGGTGAAACTGAGCACCAAGGGCCGTTATGCGGTGATGGCGCTGGTCGATCTGGCGAGCCAGAGCGACGGGCGCCCCGTGGCGCTGGCCGATATTGCGGCGCGCCAGGAGATCTCGCTCTCCTATCTGGAGCAGCTCTTCGCCAAGCTCCGACGTGGCGGTCTCGTGCGCAGCGTGCGCGGGCCGGGCGGCGGCTATCTGCTCGCCCGCAGCGCCGAGGAGACCCGCATCTCCGATGCCATCCTCGCCGTGGACGAGCCGATCCGCGCGACCCGCTGCAAAAGCGGATCGGCCATCGGCTGCCGCAGCAATAAGAGCCGCTGCCTCACCCATGACCTGTGGGAGGAGCTGGGCAACCAGATCCATATCTTCCTCAGCTCCGTCTCCCTGGCGGATGTCTGCGCCAAGCGGGTGCTGGGCCAGCGGCGTGTGCTCGCGGCCGAAAGCGAAGCCGCCCCGCCGGCGGCGCCCACCGCCGCAACCTCGGTGCCGACCCAGACCCCTGCCGCCGCGGAGTGAGCGCGAGCACATGAGCCTGGGGGTCTATATGGACTACAACGCCAGCGTACCCATCCGCGCGCAAGCGGCGGAGGTGGTGCGCGCGGCGCTCAGTCTCACGGGCAACCCGTCCTCGGTGCACGGCTTCGGGCGCGCCGCCCGGCGGATGATGGAGGATGCGCGCGAGCAGGTCGCCGCCGCCATCGGCGCCGCGCCTAGCGAGATCGTCTTCACCAGCGGGGCCACCGAGGCAAACAATCTGGTGCTGGCCGGAACACGGGCGCGCCGACGGCTGATCTCCGCGATCGAGCATGATTCCCTGCGCGGCGCGGCCGATGCGGAGCTGATTCCTGTGACCGCCGCGGGCGTGGTCGATCTCGCGGCGCTGGAGCTGCAGCTGGCGGCAGAGGAGCGTCCGGCGCTGGTCTGCCTCATGCTGGCGAACAACGAGACCGGCGTGCTGCAGCCGGTGGCGGAAGCCGCCGAGATCGCTCATCGCCATGGCGCCCTCATCCATTGCGATGCGGTCCAGGCCCTGGGGCGCCTGCCCGTGGATGTGACGGCTCTCGGCGTCGACCTGCTCAGCCTCTCGGGCCACAAGCTCGGCGGGCCGGCGGGGGTCGGTGCTCTCTATATCCGCCGTGGCCTCGATCTCGCGCCGACCCTGATCGGCGGCGGGCAGGAGCGCGGACGGCGGGCTGGGACGGAGAACCTCGCCGGCATCGCGGGTTTCGGCGCCGCGGCCGCAATCACCGTCAGTGAACTTGGCGACGGTGCCCGGGTCGCGGGCTTGCGTGACGCGCTGGAAGCCCTTATCAGGGCCGCCCGGCCGGAGGCGCTGATCTTCGGCGCCGAGGCACCGCGCTTGCCGAATACCAGCTGTGTCGCGCTTGCCGGTGTGCCGGCGGAGACCCAGGTTATGATTCTCGACCTCGCCGGTGTCGCGGTCAGCGCCGGTGCTGCCTGCTCCTCCGGCAAGCTCAGGCCCTCCAAGGTGCTCGCCGCCATGGGTGTCGCGCCGGAGATCGCGGCCTCTGCCATCCGCGTCAGCCTGGGCTGGAAGAGCGAGGCGGCGGATATAGATCGATTCATCGCCGCCTGGAGCCGATTGCCGGACGGGAAAGCGGCGACAGAGGGCCTGGCGGCCTGACAGGATGACAGTGGAAGTGGCATGAACATGAATTTGCAGGCGCAGAAGGTGGGGGAAATGACGGGACGGAACCGGCCGGCCACGCCCATCTATCTTGACTATCAGGCGACGACGCCCACCGACCCGCGGGTCGTCGATGCGATGCTGCCCTACTTCACCCAGAAGTTCGGCAATCCCCATTCGCGCAACCACGGCTATGGCTGGGAAGCGGAAGAGGCGGTGGAGACGGCGCGCGAGCAGGTCGCCGCCATCGTCAATGCCGATCCGCGGGAGATCATCTTCACCTCGGGCGCGACCGAATCGAACAACCTCGCCCTCAAGGGCGTGATGCATTTCCACAAGGCGAAGAAGAATCACCTGATCACCTGCGTGACCGAGCATAAATGCGTGCTCGACAGTGCCCGCCATCTGGAGCTCGAAGGCTTCGAGGTCACCTATCTGCCGGTGAAGCCGGATGGGCTGGTCGATCTCGAGGTGCTGGCTGCGGCGATCACGCCCCGGACAGCGCTGGTCTCCATCATGGCCGCCAACAACGAGATCGGCGTGATCCAGCCGGTGGCCGAGATCGGCGCGCTCTGCCGCGCGAAGGGCGTCTATTTCCATACCGACGCCGCGCAGGCGGTGGGCAAGATCCCGATGGATGTGGAGGCGATGAAGATCGACCTCATGAGCATCTCGGGCCACAAGATCTACGGGCCCAAGGGCATCGGCGCCCTCTATGTCCGCCGCAAGCCCCGGGTGCGGCTGGAGGCGATGATCCATGGCGGCGGTCAGGAGCGCGGCATGCGCTCCGGCACGCTCCCCACGCCGCTGATCGTCGGCCTGGGCGAAGCCTGCGTGATCGCCCAGAAGGAGATGCCGGAAGAGGCCGAGCGCCTCGAGGGGCTGCGCGACCGGCTCTATCGCGGCATCACCGAGAAGCTGCCGGAGGTCTATCTCAACGGCGATCTTACCTATCGCCTGCCGGGCAATCTGAATCTCAGCTTCGCCTATGTCGAGGGCGAGGGGCTGATGATGGGGATCAAGGATCTGGCGGTCTCCTCGGGCTCGG
>DATFRE010000376.1:0-3491 GCA_035263545.1 Dongiaceae bacterium | reverse complement strand
AAGTCGGCGCTGCGGACATCCTCGGTCAGGGACAGCGCCAGCCCCTCCACCACGGAACGGTCGCCACCCCGTGTCACCAGCAGGCAGCGGGGCCCAAGGCGATCGAAGGGAGGCAGCTCGCGGCGTTGGAAAAGCTGCCAGCAGGCCTCGCCGGAGGTGACGATGCCGTCATAGGCATCTTCCGGCAGGCCGAGCCGCGCCAGCCGGGCCGCGCCAGCCGGGCCGCATTCTCCGCGGCGCGCTTGCCGGAATTGGACAGCACCAGCACGCGCTTGCCGGCGCGGCCGAGTGCGCCGACGGCCGCCCGCGCGGCGGGGAAGATGGCGCGCCCGTCATGGAGCACGCCCCACTGGTCGAGCAGAACATGGTCGTAGCGCTCGGCGATGGCCGAGAGGCCCGGGATCAAGGCCGGGCGCATCATGCCGCTCCCGCGCCTGGCGGCGGCCCGCCATGAAGCGCCAGCAGGGCCGTGCCATAGGCTGTCTCGGTCTCCACGGCCATGCGCACCGGCACCCTCAGGCAGCGGCTGCGGATCCGCGTCCAGGCCTCGTTGCGCGCCCCGCCGCCCACGGTCAGCACCCGGCGCGGCGCCGGCGCGCCCAGTTCGGCGAGGCGCCGATAGGCGAGTGCCTCCACCTCGGCGACGCCTTCGAGAAGCCCCTGAAGGAAGACCGCATCATCGGCCGGACGCCGGGCGATCTCGAAGGATTTCTCCGGATCGCGGATCGGAAAGCGCTCGCCCTTCGCTGGCAGGGGATAGTAGTGGAGCCCCGTGGGCCGCTCGGGCTTCAGCGCCGGCGTCAGCTGGACGATGCGCTCGGCGGTGAAATGGGCGAGCAGCGCGGCCCCGCCGGAATTGGAGGCGCCGCCCGCGAGCCATCGCTCGCCCAGGCGGTGGCTGTAGACGCCGGATTCCAGGTCGAAGACCGGCCGCTCCGCCAGCACCTTCACCACGAGGGTCGTGCCGCGGGAGGTCACCGCATCGCCGATGCCGGCGGCACCGGTGGCGAGGAAGGCGGCGATGCCGTCGGTGGTGCCGATGCGGATCTCGGCCCCGGGCGAAAGGCCGGTCAGGCGCGCCATCGCCGGCGCCACGGGTCCCAGCAAGGCACCGGGCGGGCGCACCTCCGGCAGCAGGGTCCGGGCTACGCCAAGGCTCTCGATCCAGCCGGGCCAGGCGCGGGCGACCGGGTCATATCCCATTTTGAGCGCGTTGTTCTCGTCGCTCACACCGAAGCGGCCCGCCAGGCGCCCGGCGATCCAGTCGGCCTGATGCAACGCGGGCAGCACCCGCGCATCCTCATCGGCGTCGCGGACGGCCATCAGCCGGGCCAGCGCGCTGGTCGCCCCATGGGCGCCGCTGTCGCCGGGGGCGACCGCCGCGATCCGCTTCGCCGCCGCCCCGCCGCGGGCATCGTTGTACATGATCCCCGGCCCGCGGGGATTGCCGGTCTCGTCCAGAAGCAGGAAGGTGCCGGAGGTGCCGTCTACGGCGATGCGCCGGACCCGGGAGAGATCGATCTCGCCGGCGAGAAGCGCGAAGGCGCGCAGCACCGCCTGCCACCAGATCTGTGGATCCTGCTCGGCCCGGCCAGCCTGGCGTTCTGGCGGCGGCATCGGCTGCACCGCGCGGGCGACCGCATGGCCCTCGCCATCCACCGCGATCATGCGCGCGCCATTGGTGCCGATATCGATGCCGAGGCAAAGCTCGCCCGATGCCAGTGGCGGCGGATCCTTGCGCGCTCCCGCCATATCAGGCGCGCCCGGGCTATGCCGTCTTGCGCCGGTTCTTCGCAGGCTTGCCCACCTTCTTTTTCGCGGCCGGGCCCTTCGCCGCGGGCGCGGTCTTCCCGCGCGGGCCATACTCCTTGAAGCGCTGGATCACATGGGCGATCTCGTCCTCGGGCAGGATGTTCGGCCCGCCGATGGCCAGCGTCAGATAGTACTGCCGGGCCAGGGTCTCGAGCTCGACGGCGAGCCACATGGCGCGCTTCAGGTTCGGCCCGGTGGCGATCATGCCGTGATTGGCGAGCAGGCAGCAGCTGCGCCCGTCCAGCGCCGCGAGCGCGTTGTCCGAGAGCTCCTTGGTTCCATAGGTGGCGTAGGGCGCAACCCGGATGCTCGAGCCGCCGGAGGCCGCGATCATGTAATGCATCGCCGGGATCTCTCGGCCGCAGATCGCAAGCGCGGTGCAATAGATGCTGTGGGCATGGACCACCGCGCCGACCTCGGGCCGGGCGCGGACGATGTCGAGATGGAAGCGCCATTCGGAGGAAGGTCGCATCGGCCCCTCCCAGGAACCGTATTCGCCCTGGATCGGCATGGCCGCGAGATCCCTGGGCTCCAGCTCGTCATAGGGTACGCCGGAGGGGGTGATCAGCAGGCTCTCGCCGTAGCGGGCGCTGATATTGCCCGAGGTCCCCTGATTGATGCCCGCCGCGTTCATGCTTCGGCAGGCCTCGATGATGCCCCGCCGCAGCGCCAGTTCCTCGCGATTCATCGCCCCTCCTCATCGGAATTCCTTTTGCGCGGTCGAGCCGTGGTTCGCCCCTTCGCCGATCATGCTCATGGAGGCAACTTCGATATGCGGGCCTGGGCATTACATTGTCCAGCTTCAACGAAGAGTCGGCTGTCGAGCAGACCTTGGCATGGAAGAGCTTCTTCATCCATCCTGGGAGCGACGGCTCGGAAGTGCAGGAGAGCAGGTGGTCCAGTCAGTCGCCTTCAGATGCCACTTGACGTATGCCGCCTTTTGCGTATACACTTACGTAGATTCAAACTGCGAGAGGAGGCTGCCTGCAGATTCCCTGCATTAACAGGAGGACGCGCCGGGAACCCGCTTTGTCGCGAGCCGGAAAACGGGGAAAGCGCGGAATTCGCAGTGTAAGAATTCCTTCAGTCGATATGAGAATTTTGGGAGTCGATTTTCAGGAGGCCCTCGCCTATATCAGCGGACGGCGGGGGGACAGCGGGTGATCCTCCGCCACTTCATCGAACGACATCAGAGGCCATGGCAGGCGAAGTGGGCAGCGCCCGGATATCGGTCCGCGGCGCGCGTGAGCATAATCTGAAGAACATCGACGTCGACATGCCGCGGGACAAGCTGGTGGTGATCACCGGCCTCTCGGGTTCCGGCAAGTCGTCGCTCGCCTTCGACACCATCTATGCCGAGGGCCAGCGCCGCTATGTCGAATCGCTCTCGGCCTATGCCCGGCAGTTCCTGGAGCTGATGCAGAAGCCCGATGTCGATTCCATCGAGGGGCTCTCGCCGGCCATCTCCATCGAGCAGAAGACGACCTCCAAGAACCCGCGCTCGACCGTCGGCACGGTGACCGAGATCTACGACTACATGCGGCTGCTCTTCGCCCGCATCGGCATCCCCTATTCGCCGGCCACGGGCCTGCCGATCGAGAGCCAGACGGTCAGCCAGATGGTCGACCGCATCCTGGCGATGCCGGCCGGCGCGCGGCTGCTGCTGCTCGCCCCGGTCG
>DATFRE010000375.1:0-17479 GCA_035263545.1 Dongiaceae bacterium | reverse complement strand
TGGCCGCCATGATCAGATATCGCCCGGAACTCCGCCGGGCCGGCGAGGTGCCTGAGATCGTGCTTGTGACTCATGACGGGACTATGACCGATCGGGATGCCGGGGGCAGCATCTTCGACTGCGACATCTCCGCCGGGCTTGCATCTCGTCCATCGGCCGGCATCATGGGACCAGGGCGGAGAGGTTCTAACGCGGCATGAGGCGGCGGGGCGTATTGGTGCTGGCTTTGGCGGCGAGCCTGGTTCTCGCCGCCGGGCCGTTCGCGCCCGAGGCAGAGGCCAAGACTCCCCAGAAGAAGTCGAAGAGCGCGCCGGCAAAACCCGCGCCGACACCGGCGGAGGCCATCCACAATCTCGGCTTCGCCCAGTCGGATGTGGGCTACATCCTCTTCGACGTGCAATCGAGGCGGGTGCTGCTGGAGCAGAACGCCGACCAGCTCTTCCTGCCCGCCTCTGTTTCCAAGCTCCCGACCGTCTATGCCGCGCTCGAGATCCTCGGGCCGGATTTCCGCTTCGAGACGACGGTCTACCGGCACGGCGCCGATCTTTACCTCAAGGGCGGCGGCGATCCCTCGCTCGACAGCACGGATCTCGCTGGCCTGGTGACGCAGCTCAAGGCAGCACCTCTTCAGGATGTCAGCGTCGGCGGACCTGAGCCGCGCTTCTTCTACGACGACAGCCTGATGAAGCGCCTGCCGGAGATCAGCTCCAAGCAGCCCATGGCCGTCGCCTACAATCCCGGCCTCTCCGCCCTCAATGTCGATTTCAACCGCGTGGAGGCGGACTGGGAACTGAAGGCCAAGGGCAAGTCAAACTTCCGCGCGCTTTGCGTCGCCGACCGCATGATCCTGCCCGCCCCCTGGATCGCCTTCGATCCGGCGAGCGACGATATGCTTGGCCAGATGCCGTTTCTCTATAAGGGGAGCCAATCCCTCGATCGCTGGGACTACTCCCCCTATATCGAGGATCACGGCTCGACCTTCCTGCCGGTGAAGGCGACCTCCGCCCATACGGCGCTGCTGTTCCGCGACCTGGCCAAGGTGCAGGGAATCAAGCTGCCGATGCCAGAGCCCGGGGTGGTGCCGGCGGATGCCGTGCCGGTCGCCCGCCTCGAGAGCAAGCCCCTGGCGGACATCGTTCGCGAGTTGCTGCGTTTCAGCAACAATCTCTCGGCCGAGCTCGTCGGCCTCGCCGCCTCGCGCAATCTCACCGGCCAGGCGCTGGATCTGGCGCAATCCGCCGCGGCGCTGACCAGGTGGCTGAAGGAGCGGGAGCTGAAGGCCGATTGGCGGGGCTACGTCCTGGCGAACCATTCGGGCCTCACCCCCGACAGCCGCCTGACGCCGCGCCAGATGGCGCTGCTGCTCACCCTCATCTCCGAGGACGATGCCCTCATGCAGGCGATCCCCGGGCTCACCGGCGATGGCCACGCCTCGCTCGCCGACAATCCGCGCGGGCTCATCGGCAAGAGCGGGACGATGGATTACGCGCGCGGCCTCGCCGGCTATTTCCTGGCCAAGGACGGCCGGCCGCTGGGCTTCGCCATTTTCATCTTCGACCGCGCCCAGCGCGCGGTGCTCGACGCCACCATGGATGTGCGCGTGCTGGAACCATCGCCCGCCGCGCGGGGCTGGATGCGCCGCGCCCTCCAGGTGGATCAGGTCCTGCTCGCCGACTGGATGAAGCGGTTTTGAAGGATCAAGAGCAGCCGGTCGAGATGTCTATTTCACCAGATCGTTGTACTCGGGATGCCTGCCGAGAAAGGCGGAGATGAAGGGGCAGAGGGCCTTCACCTTCAGGCCGCGGGCGCGGATCCCGGCCAAGGCAGCTTTTGCGAGCGCCGAGGCGACGCCCTGACCGCCGAGGGCAGGCGGCACCTCCGTGTGGGTAAGGGTGATGACGCCGGGCGCGAGCTGGTAGTAGAGCACGGCCGTCTCGCCGGCGACCTCGAGCTCGAAGCGGCCGAGGGCTGGATCGTCGCGGACGTCGTCGACGAGGGTGGGGCTGGGCAAGGGCGCCTCCGCAGCAATGAAGTCTAGGTGGGGCGTGCCAGGCCCGGCGGCAAGCGGGCTTGACCCTGGCGGCAAGCTTCACTAGCCTCGCCTCCCATGTTGCCCACCGACATGACGGCCCTGCTTCTTCTTAGGGGCCCGGCGCTCTAGGAGCGTCGGGTCGTTCGCGTTTCGCCGCCGTCATCCTTTCGTCGAGTGCCTGCAACATGAAATCCCGAGACTCTTCCCGCCGCTCCTTGTCGATCTCCCTTGCCTCGATGCTCGGGGCCTCGACGCTCGGGCTGCGACTTAGGGGCGGCTGCAGGGCCTGATCTCGCGGCTGCCCGGCGGCCGGACACGCCGCCAACCATCCGTCCCGACACTCGGAACAGGTCCCTGCCGCAAGGCCGGCGCCACCGCGGAGCAGAGAGCATGCAGATCGAACCCATCCGGAAGTACCGCCCCTTCGAACCCATCAATCTGGCGGACCGTCGCTGGCCCGGCCAGGTCATCACCAAGCCGCCCATCTGGTGCAGCGTCGACCTGCGCGACGGCAATCAGGCGCTGGTCGAACCCATGGGGCCGGAGCGCAAGCGGCGCTTTTTCGCGACCCTCCTGCATATGGGTTTCAAGGAGATCGAGGTCGGCTTCCCCGCCGCCTCCCAGACCGATTTCGATTTCATCCGGTCCCTGATCGACGAAAATCTCATCCCCGATGACGTGACCATCCAGGTTCTGACCCAGTCGCGCGAGGAGCTGATCCGCCGGACGATGGAGAGCGTGCGCGGCGCCAGGCGCGCCATCGTGCATCTCTATAATTCGACCTCGACCCTGCAGCGGCGCGTGGTCTTCGGTCTCGAGCGCGCCGGTATCACCGAGATCGCCGTCTCCGGCGCACGGCTCATCCGTGAGCTCGCGGCGGATATGGGGGAGACGGAGATCGTCTTTCAATACTCGCCCGAGAGCTTCACCGGCACCGAGCTCGACTATGCCAAGGAGATCTGCGAGGCGGTGATGGATGTCTACCAGCCGACGCCGGAGAAGCGGCTGATCCTGAACCTGCCGTCGACTGTCGAGATGGCGACGCCGAATATCTATGCCGATCAGATCGAGTGGTTCTTGCGCAACATCCGCGACCGGGAGTCGATCATTCTCTCCGTCCATCCGCATAACGACCGCGGCACCGGCGTGGCCGCGGCGGAGCTCGCCATCATGGCGGGGGCGGAGCGGGTCGAGGGCACGCTGTTCGGAAATGGCGAGCGCACCGGCAATGTCGATGTGGTGACGCTCGCCCTCAACATGTTCTCCCAGGGTATCGATCCCGGTCTCGACATCTCCGATATCGATCAGCTGGTCAGGGTCGCGGAGCATTGCAACCGGCTGCCCGTGCATCCGCGCCATCCCTATGCGGGCGAGCTCGTCTTCACCGCCTTCTCCGGCTCGCATCAGGATGCCATCAGCAAGGGGCTGAAGGCGATGAAGGCCAGCAATTCCGGCCTCTGGGAGGTGCCTTATCTGCCCATCGATCCGGCCGATCTGGGCCGCAGCTACGAGGCCGTCATCCGCATCAACAGCCAGTCGGGCAAGGGCGGGGTGGCCTATGTGCTGGAGCAGGATTACGGGCTTCAGCTGCCGCGCCGCCTGCAGATCGAGTTCAGCAAGGTGGTGCAGGCGATCACCGATCGCGAGGGCAAGGAGCTGACCTCGCGCGAGATCTGGGAGGCCTTCAAGGCGGAGTATCTCGACGAGGCGGGGAGCTTCGGCTTCATCGACCATACCTCTCTGCCCGATCGCGATGCCGGCCGCGCCCTCGAGGCCACGATCCGGGTCAAGGGCAAGCAGCGGCGGATCGAGGGCCATGGCACCGGCCCCATCGACGCCTTCGTCGATGCTCTTGCCAGCAGCCTTGCCATCGAGCTCGAGGTGGTCGACTACCACGAGCATGCCGTGGGCGCCGGCGCCAACGCCACGGCGGTCGCCTATGTCGAGGCGCGCTCCGGCAATGGACGGACGCTCTTCGGCGTCGGGATGGACAAGAACATCGTGACGGCCTCGCTGCGCGCCGTCACGAGCGCTGCCAACCGGCTGCAGCGAGGGCAGTGAGCTGTCGGTGGTTGGTTGCCGGCTCAGGCCGGCAGCTACTCCTCGACATACATGCGCTCGCCATCCTTGGCGCGGAAATAGACCGTGACCTGTTTTCCGGTCTCGGGATCGATGAAGCGTTCTTCGGTGCGCTGCCACTCGCGCCCGGGACGGCGGGCGGCAAGCGCCTTGTAGCGCACGCGCTCATAGGCGATGCCGAGGGTGAGGATCAGCCCGAGGCCGAGGAGCCAGACGATGACGGGCACCGGCCCGCCGAGGAGGAGAAAGCCCAGGCCCGCGGCCAGCGCCGCCAGGCCGAGGACGAAGAGCCCGATGCGCAGCATGGCGTCAGGCCGGCTCGGGCTCCAGAACAACGGCGGTGCCATAGGCGACGATCTCGCTCATGGTCTGGCCGATCTCGGAGGAATCGAAACGCATCATGATGATGGCGTTGGCGCCCATGGTGGTCGCGTTCTGCACCATGCGGTCGACGGCGTGGCGCCGCGCCTCCTCCAGCAGAGCCGTGTATTCATGGATCTCGCCGCCCACGATGGAGCGAAGCCCCGCAACGATATTGCCGCCGATGCCGCGGCTGCGCACCACGACACCGAAGCATTGTCCTTTCACCTCCCGAACTCTTTGTCCCGCGATCCGCTCGCATGTCGCGACAATCATCTGGCCCTCCCTGCGCAATATGCCGGAGGAGGAGGATACGCCCACTCGGTGACAAGGGTTATGGGCGGATTGACGCTCTCCCCCTTCAGGAGCAGACTCGCATGATGGATGGCGGTGCCAAAAACCCTAATTGGCTCAGGGCCATAGAGCTTAAAACCCTGGAGCGCGACGGAAGGATGATCTGGCGCCATGAGGGCCGCCAGATCGCTCTCTTCGCGACCGCCGAGGGCGTGCTCGCCTGCAACAACCGATGCCCGCATGAGGGCTATCCGCTGAGCGAGGGAACGCTCGCGAACGGGAGCGCGGCCGGCGCCTGCGTGCTCACCTGCAATTGGCACAATTGGAAGTTCGATCTTTCGACCGGCACCAATCTCGACCGCGGCGAGGGCGTCAGGATCTATCCAGTCAAGCTGGAGCAGGGCGCAGTCTGGCTCGATCTGACCGATCCGCCGCTCGAGGCCCAGCGGGCGCGGCTGCTGGCGAGCCTCAGAAGCGCCTTCGACGATGAGGATTACGAGCGTCTCGCGCGCGAGCTGGCGCGGCTCTCGGCCATCGGCGATCCGCTGGAGGCCCTGCGCGCCGCCATCGCCTGGTCATCGGAACTGCTGGAATATGGCTGGACCCATGCCTATGCCGGCATGGCCTGCTGGCTGCAGCTGCGCGAGGAGCGCGCGGGAGATGCGGAAGCTGGCCTCGCCGCGCTTCTGGAGAGCCTGGCACCTCTGGCGGAAGATTGCCTGCGCCAGGAGCGCCATCGCTTCACCGAAAGCGAGCGGGCCTGGTCCGAGGAGGATTTCCTCGCCGCCATCGAGGCCGAAGACGAGGATGCGGCGATCGCCACGCTGCGCGGTGCGCTCGCAGGCGGCCTCCATATCGCCGATCTCGAACGCGCCTTCACCCGCGCATCGCTCGCCCACTACGCCGATTTCGGCCATTCCCTGATCTATACGGTGAAGGCCGGCGAGCTGATCGCCCGCCTCGGGCCCAGCGTCGAGGCACCGCTCCTCCTGGCGCTGACCCGGTCCCTGATCTATGCCACCCGCGAGGATCTCATCCCCGAGTTCCGCGACTATGCCGGCACGCTGGGGCGCTGGGGCGGGGAAAGCGCGGCGCCCGCGGCGGCGGCTTATCGCGGCCTCAACGAGCGGCGCGCGCTCACGCTCACCGCCGCTCACGGCGGGGCGGCACCTCTCGATCTCTACCGGGCATTGCTCGGCGCCAATGCCCATAACCTCCTGGCCTTCGACATTGCACTCCAGGCACGGATCGAGCAGCCCGTGACCGACAATGCGAGCTGGCTCGACGTGACCCATGGCATCACCTTCGCCGCGGCCGTGCGCCGGCAATGCAGCAAGTTCCCCGCGCTCTGGCCGCAGGGCCTGCTGCAGATGGCCTGCTTCGCCGGGCGCAACAGCCGCTTCAACGACCCCGCCCTGCGTCTGGAGGATTGGCGCGTGGCGGATGAGGCGGGCTTCCTCAGCCGGGCGGTGAATGGCCTGTTCGACCATGGCCGAGAGGAGAACATCGTCGCCGTCCATCTCGTGAAGACGACTCTCGCCGCGCGCGAGGAGCTGGCCCAGGGTCTGGCGGGCGAGGAGCGGGCGGTGCTCCTTGCGGGGCTGCGCCGCTTCCTCGAATCCCCGCTGCCGCGGCGCCATATCCGCCGCACCGTCAAGCAAGCCATGACCCTGGCCGCCTTCCGGGACTAGATAAGTTCCTTCCGACACAAAAAGGCCACCGGTTCCCCGGAACTGGCTGCGCACGGGTCCCGGAACGGCGCCATGCCTCGCCCATTGCTATCGGTATGACGACCGCGCTGGAAAGCTCCCTCGCCGTCCTCGTCGTGGAGGACGAGTTCCTGATCAGGCTGGCCGCGGTCGCGGCTCTCGATCACGCGGGATTCGAGGTGCTGGATGCAGGCAGCGCCGAGGAGGCTTTATCGCTCCTCGTGCGGCGCGGCGATATCGCGGCGCTCTTCACCGATATCAACATGCCCGGCGGCATGAACGGCCTCGACTTGGCCTTCGAGGTGCGAAGGCGGTGGCCCGCCATCGGCCTGCTCCTGACCTCGGGCAATGCCCGGCCGAGCGATCTGCGGATGCTCGGCGGGGCCCGCTTTCTGGCGAAGCCCTATTCGGCCGAGGAGCTCGTCACCGGGATCAAGGCGCTGAGCGTCTTGCCGGGCCTCCCGCCCTTGAAGGCGCCCGCCGATCGCAAGGGAGCGGTGTGGATTGCGCGGGCGCCCCGCCACCGCCGGCACAAGTTCTGATCGCGATATCAGCCGCGCTGGGGCCGCATGCGGTCGGCGATGCGGAAATATTTCCTCGCATGGGCGACGAGCTGGTTCTCGGTCGGATGATCGACCGTCTCGGTGCCGACGATCTTCTGGCGCCAGGCGGGATCATGGGCTTCCAGATGCTTGACGAGCTCGCCCTTCGCCTGTCCGGGCCCGGCGACTAGCACCTCGCCGGCATCGGCGATGGCCTCGGCGACGCGGTGGTAGTAATGCTGATCCTCCTGGGCATGGCCGTCGGTGATGCTGCCGCGGTGGTGGTGCAGATGCACATGAGGGTTCTCGGGCAGCACCCTGAGCGCCTCGATATCCTCGGCGTTGAAGTGATAGATCCGCGCTTGGTGATGGTCGATCCAGACGACGGCGTGGTAATGGGTCACGTGAATGCTCCTTTGAGATCAGCCTAGCCGCTGCGACGATGCCCGCCCTGAGCCAGATCAATGCCAGCGAAAAGGAGGAGGTCTCTGCGGCGCTGGCGCAGATCCCGGTCCTGCTCCCCATGGAGAGATCCTGCACGGGGAGCTGGCGCATTGCCCGCCTGCCGAGTCTCACCAATCGCAGCTTCCTTGTCGAGCGGGGAGACGGCGAGGCCTATGTCCTGCGCCTGCCGGGCGCTGGGACCGCGCGATATATCGATCGCGCCGGCGAGGCGGCCAATGCCCGGGCGGCGGCGGCCATCGGTCTCGCCCCGCCGATCCTCCATGCCGATCCCGCGAGCGGCGTGATGCTGAGCCGCTATCTCAGTGGCGCCGTTCCGCTCTCGCCCGCGCGGCTCAAGGAGCCCGATCATTTCCGCGCGGCCATCGGCCTGCTGAAGCGGCTGCATGAGAGCGGGCTCGCCTTCCAGGGCGAGATGCGCCTCTACCCCAAGATCGACCAGTATCTGGCCATGGCGAGCACGCCGGCACTCCGCGAGCTGCGCCGCGCCGGCGAGGCGCTGCGCCCGCTGATCGAGCGCGATTGGTGCGGGGGGCTCCGGCCCTGCCATATCGACCCGGCGCCGCATAATTTCATCGCGGTCGACCACCGGCATTTCCTGCTCGATTGGGAATATGCCGCCATGTGCACGCCGCTCTGGGATCTCGCCGGGATCTCGATCGAGGGGCATTTCGACGCGCAGCAGGATAGAGCCATGGTCGCGCTCTATTTCGGCGAGGGCGCGGATGTGGCGGCCTGGCAGAGCCGCCTTCATCTCTACCGTATCATGCTGCGTCTCGTGGCGGCCTCATGGGGTGCGGCGCATATCGCGGAGAGTAACGGCGCCTGGACCGCGGCCGAACTGGTCGATCCCCTCGTCGCCCTCACCGCCGCCGATCTCGCCGATCCGGCGCTCGGCCGGTATATCGAGAGAGCCGGTTGAGAGGATGCCTTGGCCCTCTCCCGCGCTTTGAAGTGGCAGAGGGAAGGGACCCATCGCGTGAGCGATGGGAAGGGTGAGGGTCCTGCAAGCACCGAGCTTGGCCGACCCTCACCCGGCCCGCCTCCGCTAGCGCTCCGGCGGCCACCCTCTCCCGCTTCAAAGCGCGGGAGAGGGACCTCAATCGCGTCTTGGCAAGAGGCCTTTGCGGCGGAGCTCTTCGGTCGCTCTCTCGGCTTCGAGGTGAGGATTCAGCTCCGGGTGCTCCTCGTAGATTTCTCTGGGTAAGTCCAAGAGCTCTGTCAGAGCATTGCCGAGCTTTCGCGTGCGCTCGAACTGCTTTTCCGGCGGCGAAGCGACGCGCAGTTCATTGGCGATCAGAGATTCTATGTTATGCCTCGCAGCCCGAAGCATTCCTTCGATCCTGCCAGCCGTGTAACTGTCCATCTGACACCTCTGATCAACCGGAAAGAGTATAGCTTAGGAACTCGCGATGGGCGATGCCGGGACCAAGGGTGCCTGTTGAATCCCCCCGCCGCCGCCCTATACTGAAAATTCTCTCAACGGGGTGCCCATGGTGGGCTGAGAGGCGCAGCGACGTTGCGTCAACCCGAGGAACCTGATCCGGGTAATGCCGGCGGAGGGATGTGAGCATGAATAGAATCCTCACCCGTATTCTGTTTTGTCTGACGCTGATCGGCGTGCCGGCTGCGGCTTCCGCGGCCGACCTGCCGGTGCTGACCGTCTACACTTACAACTCGTTCATCTCCGATTGGGGGCCGGGGCCCCAGGTCAAGAAGGCCTTCGAGGCCGGTTGCGCCTGCCGTCTCGAGTTCGTGGGCGTGGAGGACGGCGTGGTGCTGCTGAGCCGGCTCCGCCTGGAAGGGCCCGCCAGCAAGGCCGATGTGGTGCTGGGCCTCGACACCAATCTCACCGCCGAGGCGGCGGCGACGGGGCTCTTCTCGCCCCATGGCATGGATCTCTCCGGCCTGAAGCTGCCGCTCGCCTGGGACGACAAGGATTTCGTTCCCTATGACTTCGGCTATTTCGCCTTCGTCTACGATTCGACGAAGCTGAAGAATCCGCTGAAGAGCCTCGCCGATCTGGTGAGCGGCGGCGTGCCGGACAAGATCCTGATCGAGGATCCGCGCTCGAGCACGCCGGGGCTGGGCCTTCTGCTCTGGATCAAAGAGATCTACGGCGATCATGCGGCCGATGTGTGGCGCAAGCTTCGCCCGCGCATCCTCACCGTCTCTAAGAGCTGGGACGAGGCCTATGGCCTGTTCCTCAAGGGCGAGGCGCCGATGGTGCTGAGCTACACCACCTCGCCGGCCTATCACATCATCGAGGAGAAGAAGACGCAGTACGCCGCGGATTCCTTCCCGGAAGGCCATTACCTGCAGATCGAGGTGGCGGGGATGACGGCCCATGCGCCGCATCCCGAACTCGCCCGCAAGTTCCTGCAGTTCATGCTCTCCACCAAATTCCAGGACATCATTCCCGAGACGAATTGGATGTATCCCGCGGCCGCCACCAGCGGCGGGCTGCCCTCGGCCTTTCCGCCGCTGCCGGGCAAGAGCCTGATCATTCCCTCGGGCGAAGTGGCGGCCCACCGCAAGGCCTGGGTGGACGAGTGGCTCGCGGCGATGAGCCAGTGATGGAGGGGTAAGGGCGCGAGCAACGCCGGCTCGGCGTTGCTCGCCTTTCGGCCGATGTCGCTCGCCGTCATTCTCCTCCTGCTGTTCGTCATCGGCGGTTCGCTGGCCGCGCTGTTCGGCACGGCGCCCCTCGACCTTGCCGGCATCCTTGCCGACCGCTATCTCGCCCATGTTCTGCTGTTCACGACGATCCAGGCCGCCCTTTCGGCGGTGCTCTCGGTGGGGTTTGCGCTACCCGTGGCGCGGGCCCTGGCGCGCCGGACGCGCTTTCCCGGCCGCACGCTGCTGCTCCGGCTCTTCGGGCTTCCCATGGTGATGCCGGCTATCGTCGCTGTCTTCGCCATCGTCACCCTCTATGGCGAGAGCGGCTGGCTGCATGGGCTCGCCGCCGGGATCGGATTGCCGCTGGGCAGCTTTCTCTACGGAATCGGGGGCATCCTGATCGCCCATGTCTTCTTCAACATGCCCTTCGCCGCCCGCACCCTGCTGGCGGGGCTCGAGAGCGTGCCGGGGGAGAGCTGGCGCCTGGCGAGCCAGCTCGGCATGCGCAGCTCTCAGGTCTTTCGTCTGATCGAATGGCCGGCATTGCGCGCCGCCATGGCCAGCACCGCCGGCCTCGTCTTCATGCTCTGCTTCGCCAGCTTCACCGTGACCCTGACCTTGGGCGGGGGCCCTGCCTGGGCGTCTCTGGAAGCCGCCATCTATCAGGCGCTGCGCTACGATTTCGATCCGCCGCGTGCCGCGGTTCTGGCGCTGCTGCAGCTTGCCATCAGCGGCGGCCTTCTCCTGGCACTCCATCGTCTCATGGTGCCGGCGCCCGTCTCACCCGGCATCGGCCGACCTCAGCCGCGGCCCGATGTCGCGGGGTGGAGCGGAAAGATCCTCGATGCCGGCCTGCTCGTGCTTGCCGGGCTCTATGTCGGCCTGCCGGTGCTCGCGGTGGTGATCTCGGGCCTGTCGGGAGCGCTGGCGCTCGTTCTCGGCGCCGCGGCCACCTGGCGGGCTGTCGTCATCGGCGTCGCCGTCTCGATGGTGGCAACGCTCCTGGCGGTCGCGGGCGCGCTCTGCCTCATCCTCGCGCGCCGCCGCCTTCTGCCGCCGGGCCTGGTCGCCTTCATCGGCTCGCTGCCGCTTGCCTGCTCGCCGCTGGCGCTGGGCGCCGGGCTCTTCGTGCTTCTGCTGCGCCTCGGCGCGCCGCTCGATCTCGGGCTCGGCCTCGTCGCTCTCATCAACGGCGTGATGGGGCTGCCCTATGTCGTGCGGGTGGTGGCGCCGGCCGCCGCCGAGGCGGCGGCGCGCCATGACCGGCTGGCGGCGAGCCTCGGCATCGCCGGCTGGAGCCGCTGGCGGCTGATCGACTGGCCGCTGCTGCGCCGACCCATCGGGCTTGCCGGGGCCCTGGTGGCCGCGCTTTCCTTCGGCGATCTCGGCGCGATCGCCCTGTTCGGCACGCCGAACACCGCGACCCTGCCGCTGCTCATCTATCAGCAGCTCGCGGCCTATCGCCTGGATGCGGCCGCCGTCACCGCTTTGCTGCTCGTGGCCTTGGCCCTCGGCGGCTTCGTCCTCATCGAGCGCCTGGTCGGAGGGCCCGAGCATGGCTGAGCCGATGCTGGAGCTCGCGGAGGTCACCTTTCGCTATGAGGATCTCGTCATGCGCTTCGACCTCCGTGTCGAGCGCGGCGAATGCGTCGCGGTCATAGGTCCGAGCGGGGCGGGCAAGAGCACCATGCTCGCGCTCATCGCCGGCTTCGAAGCGCCGCTGAGCGGGCGCATCCACATCGAAGGATCGGATGTGACCGCCTTGCCGCCGGCGCGCCGGCCGGTCACCTCCCTGTTCCAGGAGCACAATCTGTTTCCCCATCTGACCGCGGCGGAGAATGTCGGGCTGGGCATCGACCCGGGGCTGCGCCTCGATGCCGCGGCCCGGGCCCGTGTCAGCGCGGCGCTCGATCATGTGGGGCTTGCGGGCTTCGAGGCGCGGCTGCCGGGCCAGCTCTCCGGCGGCGAGCGCCAGCGCGTGGCGCTCGCCCGCAGCCTGGTGCGGAAGCGCCCGCTCCTGCTCCTGGACGAGCCCTTCGCCGCCCTCGGCCCGGCCCAGCGGCGCGAGATGCTGGATCTCGTGAATGCGCTCGGCCGCGATCTCGGCTTTACCCTGCTCTTCGTCAGCCATCAGCCGGAGGATGCACGCCATGCGGCGAGCCGGGTACTGTTCGTGGAGAACGGACGGATTCTCTGCGACGGACCGACCGCGACGATCTTCACGCCGCCCTTGGCGGCGCCACTTGCGGCCTATCTGGGAATCGATGAACCGGGAACGGGTTAGCCCTGGCTGGGCGGCGCTTCGGGCAAGGGTGCTTCCGGAAGAATCTCGGCACGCTGCACCAGCTCGAAGGAACGGGCGAGAAGGTGCTTGCGCGCTGCCGGCTCGACCATTCGGATGGCTTCATTCAGAAGCTTCTGGGCTTCCTCCCGCAGAATCAGCCGGGAGGACTGAGCTTCAGGATGGCTTCCTGCCATGGACGGTCTCCTGGAATACCTCGTCGAGGCTACAACACCAGCTGTCTCGGCCAAACGCATCCCAAGCGACCGATATCTTAACATCGGGGACAACGGATGGCCCGATATTTTGTTCCCGGGGCATACAGCAGGCATGCAAGACGTCGAACTGTTAAGGGGCGCTGGCCCGCCAGACGGTGGGGAACCAGTCTTCCCGCAGCCGCTCGCCGCTCGATTGCCCGATGCCGGGATAAGGCGGAGATGTGCGGCCGGGGCGCTGGATGAAGTGCGCATCATCGCCGACGAAACGCGCGGAGAAGGCGCGGCGGCGCCGGCTGCCCCTGTTGCCACGCGCGCCATGCACCGTGCGGTAGTTGAAGACGATGGCATCGCCCGGCTCGAGCGCCTCCTCCAGGATCGCATAGCTGCCGTTCTCGACCTCGGGAAGGTCCATGAACTCGGCGTCGTTGGCGTAGAAATCCTCGCCGCCGGCCCATTTCTTCGGCCGCAGCAGCTTGGGCCAGAGATGGGAGCCCAGGACCAGGCGCAGCGTGTTCTCCTTCGTCACCGGATCGAGGGGAATCCAGTAGCTCGCCGTCTGCATGCCGTCGACGCAGTAATAGGGCATGTCCTGATGCCAGGGCGTCGCCTTGGGCGTGCCGGGCTCCTTGACCAGGACGTGGTCGTGGAAGATCTGGACCTCGCGCGCGCCCATCAGCGCGCCGGCCACCGCAGCGGCGGGCGAGTTTCTCATGAAGTCGGTGAACTCGGGGATGCGCTCCCAATTGCAGTAGTCGTCGAAGAAGCTGCCGCCACCATCTTGGGGCCGCACGTTTTCGGTCCCATAGGGGCCGGGCTCCGCCATGTTGCGTTCGACGCCGCGGGCCAGTGTCTCGATCCAGCCGGTGAAGACATCCCGCAAGACAACAGCGCCATCCCGCTGATAATCAGAGATTTTGCGGGGTTCGACCTTCAAGCTCTTCATCGCCGTCGTCCGTGCTTCAGGCCGGCAGGGAGCGCTCGAGGAGCGCGCCGCGGGCGTCGAGGAACTCGCTGACGGCGGCGGCGAAGCCCTCGATATCGGCCTCGGTCGTCGGCAGCGAGAGGGCGATGAAGCCGCGCCGCGCCAGGTAGTAGCCCTGGTCGATCATGTCCAGGTGGAAGAGCTTCAGCAGCCCGGTCAGGGCCTTCTGCGCGGCCGGGCCCTCGGGATGGCTGTCCATCGGCGTGCGGATGGGCCGGCGCGAGAAGTGGATATTGAGGAGCGAGCCGATGCCCGTTGCCTGCATCGGCAGACCGCGCTTGGCGGCGAGCCGGGAGAGCCGCTCCCTCAGCTCGTCGCCGAGGGCATTGATGCGAACCGCCGCCTCGGGGGTGAAGACCTGGGTGAGCCCGGCAAGTCCGCCCGCCATGGAGAGGACGTTGTTGTTGAAGGTGCCGGCATGGGGAAGCGCATCGGGGCGGTCGGGATCGAAATGCGCCATCACCTTGCGCTTGCCGCCGAAGGCGCCGAAGCTTGTTCCGCCGCCGAGATACTTGCCGAAGGTGGTGATGTCCGGCGTGATGCCGAGCCGCCCCTGCAGACCCGAGGGTGAGAGGCGCGAGGTCATCACCTCGTCGAAGACCAGGGGGATATGGCTGGCGGTGCATTCCTCGCGCAGCATGCCGAGGAATTCCGGCGTGCCAGGGATGCAGCCGCCGCTGCCCTGCATGGGCTCGACGATGACCGCGGCGAGCTCCTGGGCGTGGCGGCGGAGGAGGGCGCGGCTCCCCTCGACATTGTTGTAGCGGCCGACCAGCCAGTCGATCGGATAGTTGAGCTGATCGTGGCCAGGGCTGAAGTAGAAGACGCTGCCGTGATAGCCATAGCCGAAGGCCATGATCCGGGGGCGCTCGGGGTTCAGCGCCCGCAGCGCGGAAAGCGCCATCAGATTGGCCTCGGTGCCGGAATTCGTGAAGCGCAGGAGCTCGACCGAAGGGAAGCGGGCACGGATCGCCGCGGCCAGCCGCGCCTCGTACTGGTTCGGCCCGCCGAGGACGGTGCCCTCGTCGATGGCCTTCTTCTGGGCCGCCTGGATCACGGGCTCGCCATGGCCGTAGAGGCCGGCGGTGTATTCCCCCAGGAGATCCAGATATTCCAGGCCGTCGATATCGCTCAGCCGGTTGCCCTTGCCGCCGGCCCAGACCAGGGGAAAGGGCGTGTAATGCAGCACGGTGCGGGTATTGCCCCCCGGCATGTGCTGCGCGGCCTCAAGCTTGCGCGAAGCACTCTTGGGATGGCGCGCGCGATAATGGGCTTCGGCCTCGAGGATCGCCTGGTCGAGATCGGCGTTGGCCAGGCTGCCGGCAGCCGGACGGGCATGGGTATTGGACATGGCGCACTCCGAGCAGGGACGGTGGAGACTGAGGGGGCTCCGACGGGCTTGTCAACCGCCGGGCTTGTTGCCGCCCTTGGTGCTTATGCCTAGAGCGTTTCCGCCAAAGGCGGAATCGCTCCAGGTCTTGCTGTTGTCACGCTCAAGCGCCGCGCGGGCTTCAGAGCATGCTGCACTTTCGTGCACCATGCTCTAGATTGCGGCCGATGGCGAGGGGGCATGACGGATAAGGACGAAGCGCATCCCGAGGACGAGTTCCTCGACAAGCTCTTGCGCGTTCCCCAGCTCATGGCTCCCTCGGTCTCTCCGGTGGGGACGGTGGTCGCCTGGAGCTGGGGCGGTCATGGCGCTGCGGTCGAGGCCTATCTCTCCAGCGGGGCACAGGGAAAGAAGCCAGTCCGTCTCCATGCCGGCGCGGATGATGTCTTCGTCGAGTCCTGGCGCCGTGACGGCGCCGAATTCCTCCTCGCATTGACCCGCAATGGCGAGGAGCGCATCCGGCTGATGCGCTGTGCGCTCGCTGAGATGAAGCCCCGGCTGGTGAGCGATCCCAATCCCGGCTTCTACATCTCCGGCGGCGAGCTTCATCCCAACGGGCGCTGGCTGGTCTATGCCGCGAATGTCGATCCCGCCACCGGCAAGGAGCAGGAGGCGAGCTGGATCATCCGCCAGGACCTCGCCACCGGCGACCGCCTCGTGCTTGCCAGGCCGGTGCGCGGCCACCAGTCGCAGCCGATGCTGAACGCGACGGGCAGTCATGTGCTCTACAGCCGGCGTGACCGCCACCCCGCCGGGCGCCAGTACTGGCTGGTCGATATCGAGGGCAAGGAGGATCGCGAGATCCTCAATTTCGGCGATGAGATCGAGATCGATGCCTCCTGGACGCCGGGCGGCCAGCAGGTCGTCGTGCTGGCCGATGCAGGCAGCCACCGCCGCGTCGGCCTCTGGCTGCTCGCGAGCTCGCTCACCTACTGGCTCATGGACGATCCCCATGACCAGATCGAGGCGGTCTTCGTGCCCGTGGGGGTCAACTCCATCGTCACCATTCTGGGACAGGATGGCGGCAAGCGGGTGCGGCTCTATGAGCCGCAGGCCCGCACCCGCCAGGATTGGCCGGCGATCGCCCCGGGCACGCTGATCCCGCTCGCGCCGCTCGCCGGCGGGGGATGGGCCGTGCGCTATTATCACGCCCGCCAGCCCGAGGATCTGGTGCGCTTCGACCCGGCCCAGACGGGCCAGTTGAGCCTGCCGAGCCTGACCGGGCTCGCGGGCGCCACCGCCAGCCTGATGCCCGATCTGATCGCGCCGCAGAGTATCCGCTGGAACGCGCCGGACGGGCTTTCCATCCAGGGCTGGCTCTATCGCCCCAAGGACAAAGCCCAACCGGGCAAGGCCATTGGCACGGTCGTCGACATCCATGGCGGTCCGACCCATCACCTGGAGAACCGCTTCAATCCCTTCGTCCAGTATCTGCTGCGCCGGGGCTTCAATGTCTTCCAGCCCAATTACCGGGGCAGCACCGGCTTCGGCCTGCCCTTCCAGGAGGCGATCCTGAAGCAGGGTTGGGGCGGAGCCGAGCAGGAGGATATCCGCAGCGGCATCGCCTTCCTGATCGAGAAGGGAATCGCCGAGAAGGGCCGCGTCGGCGTCACCGGCACCTCCTATGGCGGCTATTCCTCGTGGTGGGCGATCACCCATTTCCCGCCGGAGCTGGTCGCCGCGGCGGCGCCGATCTGCGGCATGACCGATCTTGTCGTCGATTACGGGACCACGCGGCCCGATCTCAGGCCCTATAGCGAGAAGATGATGGGTGGCTCGCCGGTCCAGGCACCGGCACGCTATCGCGAGCGCTCGCCCATCCATTACGTGGACCGGATCAAGGGCCGCCTGCTCATCGTCCAGGGCATGCGCGACCCCAATGTCACGCCGGAGAATCTCGAGGTGGTGCGCCGTGCCCTGCGGGCTGCCGGCATCACCCATGACGTCCTCACCTTCGAGGATGAGGGCCACGGCATCCGCAAGCAGGCCAACAGGCGCCTGCTCTACCGGCGCCTGGCGGACTTCTTCGCCGCTGCTTTCGCCGACTCCCCGGAATAGTGTAGGACTTCGGCGATGAGCCTGTTCGAGAGCGAGTTCGAGGAGCATATGGCCGTGGCCGCCGCCACCCGCGCGGCGCTCGGGCCCGCCTTCCGGCGGATGCTGGATGCCTGGCTCGCCTGCATCCAGGGCGGCGGCAAGATCATGTTCTTCGGCAATGGCGGCAGCGCCGGCGATGCCCAGCATCTGGCGACTGAGCTTACCATCCGCTACGCCCGGGACCGCGCACCCATCGCGGCGATCGCGCTGACGACCGACGGCTCCGCCCTGACGGCGGCGGGCAACGACATGGGATTCGAGCGCATCTTCGCCCGCCAGATCGAGGCGCTGGGCCGGCCGGGCGATCTGGCTTTGGGAATCACCACCTCGGGCCGCAGCCCGAATGTCATCGCGGGGCTCGAGAGCGCGAAGGAGATGGGGCTCGTGGCGGCAGCGCTCTCCGGCGGCGAGGGG
>DATFRE010000374.1:0-9096 GCA_035263545.1 Dongiaceae bacterium | reverse complement strand
CGAGCACGCCGGCAACCTGGATGCGGAAATCCTTCGTCCCGCGCTTGTCGTCGATCGGCTTGCAGGCCGCCGAGGCCGCGGCCGCGAGCTTGTCGAGGGCGCCCTCATCGAGCTTGCTGCCAATGATGGCATCGCCTGCTTCCTTCACGAGCAGGACCCGCGCCGCCACCGCGCCCAGCGACACCCGCGCCGCCGTGCAGGTCCCGTCGGCGCCGAGGGTCAGGCTGACGCCGGCGCCCACCACAGCGATATCCATCTCCGTGCGTGGGATGAAGCGCAGATAGGCATCGCCCGCGCGGGCAGGCCGCGCCGGCAGATAGAGGGATTCGACGATCTCGCCCTTCGCCAGCGAGGTCTTGCCCGGGGCCGTCCCCACCTCCTCGACGGGAATGTCACGCCGGCCCTTGGGCCCGACGATGGTCGCGACCGCGCCGGCGGCCACCAGCGCCGGGACGCTGTCGGCGGCGGGCGAGGCATTGCACATATTGCCGACCATGGTGGCGCGGCCCTGGATCTGGGTCGAGCCGATGAGGTTGGCCGCCTCGACCACGCCGGGCCAGAGCTTCTTCAGCGCCGAATTCTCGCCGAGCTCGGCGGCGGGCACCGCCGCACCGATGCGAAAGCCCCCCTTCTCCGCCGTGATCTTGCGCAGGGGCTCGATCCGCTTCACATCGACCACGAGATCGGGCTCGACGAAGCCCGATTTCATCCGCACCAGCAGGTCGGTGCCCCCGGCCAGCACGAAGGCCTGGCCCTTCTCGGCGGCCAGCAATTCGACCGCCTTGTCTATCGAATTCGGAGCTTCATATCGCATGGGGTTTCCCGGATTGTCATCAATACCGGCCCGCACCGATCGCCGCGCGCGGGGCAATGGCGTTGGCCGTCTGTTCCTTCTGGAACACTAAGGCTAGCATGGAATCGAGGGGTGATGTCCACCATCCCCGTGAGACGGCCTGCGCACCGCCAGTTTCGGCTGAAGCGGGCCCGGCGGGATATCTCGGCCGGCGCAAATATAGTATTTTTCGGGCAATCGATCGCCGTGAGGGCTATCGGGGGAGAGGGAAGCAAGCGATGACGGGAGACGCAACGGAGGCAGCGATCCTCTACGGCACCGAGCAGCCGCCCGCGCCGGTCCAGCGCTTCGCGCAGGGCTCGCTCAGCTTCGATCTCGAGGCCGGCAAGCTCCGCTACATCCGCCTCGGCGGCATGGAGGTCCTGCGCTCCATCGCCTTCGTCGTTCGCGGACCAGGCTGGGAATCGCCTTCGCCCCGGATCTCCGATCTCGAGGCGCGCGAGAGCGCAGCGGGGCTCGACATCCGCTACAGAGCCTTCTACGAGACGGCGGGCGGGCAGATCGAGGTCGCGGCGCATATCCGGGCGCCCGTTTCAGGCGGCCTCACCTTCCAGGCCGAGGCGCGCCCGCTTACCGACTTCACCACGGCGCGCACCAGCTTCTGCATCCTGCATCCCGCCGCGGTCGCCGGCGGGCCGCTCAGAGTCACCCGGCCCGACGAGAGCGTGGAGACGGCACGGTTTCCCGACACAATCAGCGCCCATCAGCCCTTCATGAACATCCGCGCCCTCACCCATGAGACCGCACCCGGCCTCAAGGTCACCGTGCGCATGGAGGGCGATATCTGGGAGATGGAGGACCAGCGCAACTGGACCGACGCGTCCTTCAAGACCTATGGCCGGCCCCGCGACATCCCCTGGCCCTATACCATCGCCAAGGGCGAGACCGTGGTCCAGCGGACCCTGCTCTCCTTTGAAGGCGCCGCAAGCAGCGGCGCGCGGGGCGCGGGCGTGCCCGCAGCACCGCGCAGCGAGACGGTCGAGATCGCGCTCGGCGCGGCGACCATCGGCGAGCTGCCGAGGCTGGCACTGGCCGTCTCGCCGGAGGAAGCCCCGCATGCGCTGGCTGCGGCAGCGCGGCTTTCCGCGGCGCCGGCGCAGCTCATCGGCTGGTACGAGCATGGCGCTCACGGCCTGGGCGAGCTCAAGGTCTATGCGGCTCTGGCCCGCGAGATGCGCACACCGCTGGGTCTGGAGCTGGTCCTGCCCTGCAGAAGCGCCCCGGCCGCGGAGCTCGCCGAGATTGCGGGGCTGCTGCGCCAGGCCGGGCTCGCGCCCGCCAGCATCACACCGATCCAGGCGCCGATGACCAAATGGGTGCTGAAGCCGCCGGAGGAATTCGGCCTGCCCGGCTTCGCCGAGCTCTACGGCGCGGCGCGCAAGGCCTTCCCCGGCATCGCCATCGGCGCCGGGGTCACGAGCAATTTCACCGAGCTCAATATCGACCGGCCGAGCCTGGCGGAGGCGGATTACGTGACCCACGCCACCGCCGGGGTCATCCACGAGGCCGACGACCGCAGCGTCATGGAAACGCTGGAGACCCTGCCGCATATCTTCCGCTCCGTCCGCGCCATCGCCGGCGGGCTGCCCTATCGCCTCGGGCCCAGCGCGATCGGCATGCGCTACAACCCCTATGGGAAGACCGTCGAAGCCAATGTTGCGAACATCCGCACCGCCTTCGCCCATCAGGACCCGCGCTGGCGCGCGCTGTTCGGCGCCGCCTTCGCGCTGGGATATCTCGCCCGCGCCGCCGAGGCCGGGCTCGAGATGGTCTGCCTCGGCGCGCCGACCGGTCCCTTCGGGCTCGTCTATCGCAAGACCGCCTACCCCCAGCCCTGGTTCGACGACGAGGCCTTCCCCAGCCCTGCGGCAGCACCGGTCTATCCTCTCTATCACCCGCTGATGGCGGTCGCCGCGGCCAAGGGCGCGCAGGTGCTGCCAGTGCGATCGAGCGACGAGAAGCGGGTGCTCGGTCTCTGCTACGAGCATGCGAGTGAAGGCCGGGTGCTCTGGCTCGCCAATCTGACGGCCGAGCCCCAGGTCCTGCGCCTGGCGGGCGCCGAGGGGATGGCCGCGTAGATTCTCGATGCCACAAGCTTCGCGACCGCCGCGCGCGATCCCGCGGGCTTCGCCGCCGGCGCGCCACAGGCGATCGCCGGCAGCGGCCTCAACCTCGCGCCCTATGGGTTGGCCGCCCTCCGCCGGTAGGGGCGCCGCGCAAGTGCAATTGACAGGCCGGGGGCAGCAACTTTAACGTTACAGTTACGACAAACAAAGGCTCCCGAGGGGGCCCGGGGAGAGCGATGGGACGGGTGGATCGGGGGCTTTCGGGGCGGCGGCGGTGAGCGCGGTCCTCGGCATCGATACCGGCGGGACTTTCACCGATTTCGTTCTGGTGGACGAGGCACGGGGCGCCGTCACCACGGCGAAGGTGCCCTCCACTCCCGGCGATCCGGCCGCGGCGATCGCCGCTGGTCTGGCGCGGCTGGAGGGCGTGGAGCGGGTCGAGCGGCTCGTCATCGGCACCACGGTCGCGACCAATGCCGTGCTCGAGCGCCGCGGCCCCACCATCCTCTACGTCACCAATCGCGGGTTCGAGGATGTGCCTTTTATCGCCCGGATGGACAAGGCGCGCATCTACGATCTGCATTGGCAGAAGCCGAAGCCTCTCGTGCGCAGGCGCCATTGCTTCGGCATCGGCGGGCGCTTCGATACGCATGGACGCGAGATCGTGCCGCTGGAGGCAGGCGAACTGGAGGAGCTCGCGCGCAAGACCGCAGCACTCGCCGGCGAGGAGGTGGCCGTCGCGATCTGCTGCCTCTTCGCCTATCTCGACGGCAAGCATGAGCAGGCCGCCGCCGCCGCAGTGCGCAAGGCCGTGCCCCAGGCCCATATCTCCCTCTCCCACGAGGTCTCGCCGCTGTGGCGGGAGTATGAGCGGGCCAGCACCACCATCGCCGATGCCTTCATCAAACCGGTGGTGAGCCGTTATGTCCGGGGCGTGGGCCGGGTGATCGAGGAGAAGCTTTCGGCCCGGCGCTGGAATATGCTCGCCTCCAACGGCGGCTATCTCCGGGCCGATCAGGCCGAGCGCCGTCCGGCCCAGTTGCTGGTCTCGGGCCTGGCCGGTGGCGTCATCGGCGGCCGCTACTATGCCGAACTCGCCGGGGCCAGGCGTGCCTTCACCCTCGATATCGGCGGCACCAGCACGGATATCGGCCTCGTCCTGGAAGGCGGACAGCAATATGCCGCCGAGTTCGACATTGATTTCGGCATTCCCGTCACGATCCCTTGCGTCGCGGTGCGCACGATCGGCGCGGGAGGCGGCTCCATCGCCTGGATCGACAAGGGCGGGCTGCTGCATGTCGGGCCGCAGAGCGCCGGTGCCGAGCCGGGTCCCGTCGCCTATGGCCGCGGCGGGACTGAGCCCACCGTCACCGACGCCAATCTGGTGTTGGGACGCCTCGATCCGGATTTCTTCCTGGGCGGGGCCATGGCCCTGGACCTCGAGGCGGCGCGCCGCGCCTTGACGAGGCTGGGAGCGGCCCTGTCACTCTCGGCCGAGCAGGCGGCGCTCGCGGTGATCCGCACGGTGGACGAGAACATGGCCAATGCCATCCGCCTGATCGCGGTCGAGCGCGGCCTCGATACCCGCGACTTCGCGCTCATCGCCTTCGGCGGCGCCGGCCCGCTCCATGCCCGTACCGTGGCCGAGCGCCTCGGGATCGCGACGGTCATCGTCCCGCCCCATCCCGGGCTCTGCTCGGCCTTCGGCGCGGCCATCGCCGAGGCCCGGGTCGACCGCGTCCAGACGCTCTTCACCCGCTCGGACAATGTCGACATCCCCGCCGTGGCGGAGGCGCTGAAGCGCCTGAAGGCCGGCGCGGTGGAGGAGCTCCGGCGCAGCGTCGAGGCGGCGGCGCCCGAGATCCGCGCCTCGGCGGATATGCGCTATGCCGGCCAGAACTATGAACTGGAGGTCGCCATGCCCGAAGGCGAGATGAATGCCGCCGCCTGGGAAGCGCTGATGAGGCGCTTCGGCGAGGCCCATGAGCGCCAATACGGCTTCGCGCTTCCCGGCGAGCCCGTGGAGCTGATCGATCTCCGAGTCACCGCGCTCAAGCCCGAGCCGCCCCGGCACTTCACCGATCTCAGCCGCGGCGGGGCGCGGCCGGAACGGCGCCGGACGGTCTGGTTCGACTCCGGTCCGGTCGAGGACTGCCCCATCCGGTACCGCGCTGGCCTCGCCGCCGGCGCGGCCGTCACCGGCCCCGCGGTGATCGAGGAGACGGATTCGACCACGGTTCTGCATCCCGGCGACCGGCTGGCGCTGGGACCGGCGGGGCTACTGGCGCTGACACTCGGGAGGGCGCAATGACCGCGCGTAAGATCGAGCTCGATGCGGTGGGCCTGCATGTGCTGCACAACGCGCTTGCCAATATCGCGGCCGAGATGGCCATCGTGATGATGAAGACCTCCTACTCGACGATCTTCAACGAGGGGCTCGACTTCTCCACCATGCTCCTCGACCGCGAGGGCAATCTGATCGCTGAGAAGAACTTCGCGCCTTCGATGATGGGCGCGGTCAACTACACCCTGCGCTGGACCCTGGAGGAGCTGGGGGAATCCTTCTTCCGCCCCGGCGACATCGTGATCCACAACGATCCCTATCGCGGCAACTGCCATCTGCCGGAACACATGCTGATGAAGCCGATCTTCCGCGGCGAGACGCTGATCGGCTTCTCGGGCTGCATCGGCCATATGGCCGAGATCGGCGGCAAGGCGCCGGGCAGCTTCGCCTCCGACGCGACCGATGTCTACCAGGAGGGCCTGCGCCTGCCGCCGGTGAAGCTCTTCGAGGGCGGGCATTACAACGAGCAGCTCTGGCGGGTGATCCTGGCCAATCACCGCACGCCCCGGAACAGCTGGGGCGACCTCCATGCCATGATCGGCGCGCTCAATATCGGTGAGAGGAGGCTGCTCGAACTGGGCGAGCGCTACGACATGGAAACCGTGGTCGAGGCCGCGCGGCGGCTGATCGACCATTCCGAACGCAGGCTCGCCGCCGAGATCGCCGAGTTGCCGGAAGGCACCTATAGCGCCAGCACCATGGTGGAGGATGACGGTGTCGGCAGCCCGCCCTTCGAGGTGAAGGTGAAGCTCGTTATCCGCGGCGGCAAGGTGATCGCCGACTTCACCGGCTCCAGCCCGCAGGTGCGCGGGCCGATGAACTGCACCTTCGTGGTCGTGGCCGCCGCACTCTACAACGCGATCTTCAGCGTCGCCGATCCGCAAGGCCTGATCCCCCGCAATGCCGGCTGCTACCGGCCGGCGCAGGTCATCGCGCCTCCGGGCACGGTGGTGAATGTCCGCCATCCCGGCCCTTCGGTCGGCGGCAACACCGATCTCCAGCCGAAGCTGATCGATCTCCTGCTCGCCGCCTTCGCCCAGGCGGTGCCGGAGCGAGTGGCGGCTTCCACCGGCGGCTCCAGCAGCAACCTCCTCTTCGGCGGCGTCCATCCGGAGACGGGGCGCTATTACAGCAACTATCATTTCGACGGCATGGGCGCCGGGGGCACGGCCCTCAAGGACGGCAATGACGGCGAGATCACGCGCCACTCCAACTGCCGCAACACTCCGGTCGAGGTCTTCGAGCACCGCTATCCGCTGCTGACCCTGCGCTATGGCTTGGCCCAGGACACCGGCGGTGCCGGCCGGCATCGCGGCGGGCTCTCGACCGAGCGGCATTTCCGGATCACGGCGCCGGAGATCACCTTCAGCGCCCTCTTCGATCGCTGCAAGATGGCGCCGACCGGGCTCTTCGGCGGCTTGCCCGGCGGCACCTCGGCGCTGCTGGTAAAGCGGGCCGGCGAGAGCGAATTCCAGAGCTTCGACCGGGCCTTCGGCGTCGGCTCGCCCAGCAAGTTCACAAATGTCGTGCTCTATGCCGGTGACGAACTCTATTACCGCTGCCCCGGCGGGGCAGGCTTCGGCGATCCCCGGGAGCGTGAGGCCGATCAGGTGCGCGAGGACGTGGCGGAGGGCTATGTCAGCCCGGCGGCGGCGTTGCGCGACTATGGCATCGCCGTCGAGATCGGAGGAACGCGCTCATGAGAAAGGGCCGATGGACGGAGCCGTCGCGCAGCTGGCACGACACCAGCGTCACCTATTGCCAGGCCTGCGGCCGGTTGATCCCGCGCCGCGCCTGGGTATTCGAGGGCGGAGCCGGCGAGCTTCGGGTCTGCAGTCCCGACTGCGAGGACCTCTACGAGGACTATCTGAAACCCACCTATGGAGCGATGGCGGCCTATGCGGATAACAAAGGTTGAGGCGATCCTGCTGCGTCCGCGGGGCGCCATCGACACCTCCATCGGCGACGGCAGCCAGGACGGCGTGCTGGTGCGCGTCCACACCGACGAGGGGATCACCGGGCTGGGAGAGATCGATTCCTCACCCTGGGTCGCCAAGGCGATCATCGAGGCGCCGGCCTCCCACAAGCTCTGCAACGGGCTCGCAAGCCTGCTGGTCGGCGAGAATCCGCTGGAGATCGGCCGGCTCTGGCAGAAGATGTACAAGGGCTCGCTCTATTTCGGCCGCCGGGGTGCGGCAATCCATGCCATCAGCGGCGTCGAGATTGCGCTCTGGGACATCGCCGGCAAGGCGGCGGGCAAGCCGATCCACGCCCTTCTCGGCGGGGCGCGGCGCGACAGGATCAAGGCCTATGCCAGCACGCTGATGCCGGACACCCCGGCGGAAGCGACGCGCACTATCGAGGCGCAGATGAAGGCGGGCTTCAAGGCCGTGAAGCTGGGTTGGGGGCCGCTCGGCCGGTCGGCGGAACTCGACGTCGCCCTGGTGGCTGCGGCCCGCAAGGCCGGGGGCGAGGCGCTCGATCTCATGGTCGATATCGGCAAGGGCTGGACCAGCGTGTGCGACGGCATCGACCGGGCGAGGCGGATGGAGGAATACCGCCCCTACTGGATTGAGGAGCCCTTCTGGCCCGACGACTATGCCAAATATGCCGCACTCGCCGCCGCCGTCGCGACGCCGATCGCCGGCGGCGAGGAGGAGGCGACGCTGGCCGATTTCGAGCGGCTGGTCGAGACGGGGCATGTGGAGATCGTGCAACCGGACGTGACCCGGGCGGGCGGCATCTCCGAATGCCTGCGCATCGCCGACTACGCCCGCCGGCGCGGCCGGCGCTGCGTGCTCCATGCCTGGAGCACCGGCATCATCAAGGCCGCGACGCTCCAGGTCCTGGCCGCCATGGAGGAGGCCGAGTACATGGAATATTGCGTGCAGACCACGGACCTCAATCAGCGCCTGGTGGCAGAACGCTTTCCGCTCGTCGAAGGAGAGGTCATGATCCCGACCGGCCCCGGCCTCGGCATCGAGATCGACGAGGCGGCGCTGAGGGAATTCGCCGTGGCGTGAGCTTCCGCCTGAACGGATGCGGGCTCGGTACGGCCGGGATATCTTTGCCCCCGCGAGTGGCACGGGACAAGGGCTGATGGCGGGGATCGAGTTCGAGCGCGTCTTCAAGCGCTTTCCCGGCGGCGTAACCGCGGTCGAGGATCTGAGCCTCGCCATCCGGGATGGCGAGTTCATGATCTTCGTCGGCCCTTCGGGCTGCGGCAAGACCACGGCGTTGCGCATGGTCGCTGGCCTCGAGGAGATCAACGAGGGTGAGATTCGCATCGGCGGGCGGCGGGTCAACGAGCTCGACGCCCAGGACCGGGACATCGCCATGGTGTTCCAGAACTACGCGCTCTATCCGCATAAGAGCGTACGCGACAACATCGCCTTTCCCCTGCGCATGCAGCGTATGGGCCGCACCGAGATCTCACAACGCGTCAGCGAAGTCGCCACGCTGCTGGGCATCGAGGCCTTGCTCGAGCGCAGACCCGGAGAGCTGTCAGGCGGCCAGCGCCAGCGGGTCGCGATGGGTCGCGCCATCGTGCGCCACCCGCAGGTTTTTCTGATGGATGAGCCGCTTTCCAACCTGGATGCAAAGCTGCGCATCCAGATGCGTGTCGAGCTGGTGAAGCTCCATCGGCGCCTCGGCGTGACCACGATCTACGTCACTCATGACCAGACCGAGGCCATGACCCTGGGCCAGCGCGTCGCCGTGCTGAACGAGGGCCGCATCCAGCAGGTGGCGCCGCCGCGCCAGCTCTATCTGCATCCCGCGAATCTCTTCGTCGCCAGTTTCATCGGCAGCCCCCCGATGAACTTCGTCAAGGG
>DATFRE010000373.1:0-4999 GCA_035263545.1 Dongiaceae bacterium | reverse complement strand
GGATCTGGCAGTTCCGACGGGTCCGAACGTGCGCGAGGCGAAGAACCGCCGGGCCGAGATCATCCTGCAGCCGTAATCGCAGGCTCTCGACCGACGACAATACCGGCGGCGCCGGGGGAAACCCCGGCGCCGCTCTCTTTTTGCCTGAATGGGTTCCTGGGGGCCCTATCAATGTCTCAGACGCTTTCGGCAGCCATGCTGGAAAGCGCTGTCGGGCTGGCGTAGGATGGTTCCCATGTATTGTGAGACGACCGCGGGCATCACCATCACGGTGAAGCCCTACTACCTCGAGGAGCAGTCCGCACCGGATCAGGCCCACTTCATGTGGGCCTATCACGTCCGTATTGAGAACAACGGCTCGCGGACAGTTCAGCTGCGCAACCGTCATTGGCGGATCACCGATTCGAGGGGCCGTACGCAGGAGGTGCGCGGGGCCGGCGTGGTGGGCGAACAACCGGTGTTGCGCCCCGGCGACAGCTTCGAATACACCAGCGGCACACCACTTCCGACGCCCTCGGGAATCATGACCGGCTCCTATCAGATGGAAGCGAGCGACACTGGCGAGCGCTTCGATGTCAGGATTCCCAGCTTCTCCCTTGACAGTCCCCATCAGCCGGTCAAGTTGAACTGAGGCGGCGGCGGGTTCTTGGGCTCGCCGGTCGTCCCCGACTCCTGCTCCTTTTGGCAGTGGGGAGCGGCGCCGGCGTTGGATTCGACTCTCCTGGAAGGAACCGCCTATGCCCCATCCTGTCGTCAAGAAGCGCAGCTCCCGCGCCCTCGACGTTCCGAGCGAATCGCGCGGCGCCGTCAAGCGCCCGACGCGCAGCGAGGCCGAGGCGGCCGTGCGCACCCTGATCCAATGGGCGGGCGACGATCCCGACCGGGAGGGTCTGCTTGGCACGCCGGCGCGCGTCGTGCGCTCCTTCGAGGAGTTCTTTTCCGGCTATGAGGAAGACCCGGTCGCGATCCTGCAGCGCACCTTCGAGGAGACCGACGGCTATGACGAGATGGTGGTGCTGCGCGACATCCGTTTCGAGTCGCACTGCGAGCACCACATGGTGCCGATCATCGGCCGGGCCCATATCGCCTACTTGCCGCGCCAGCGCGTCGTCGGCATCTCGAAGCTCGCCCGCGTGCTCGAGGTCTACAGCCGCCGCCTGCAGATCCAGGAGAAGCTGACGGCGCAGATCGCCAACACCATCAACGAGGTGCTGCAGCCCAAGGGTGTGGGCGTCGTCATCGACGCCTCTCATCAATGCATGACGACGCGCGGCGTCCACAAGCCCGGGATGAGCATGGTCACCAGCCATATGATCGGCACCTTCCGCTCCGATCCGCGGACCCGGCGCGAGTTCCTCGCCATCATCTCCAATCCCGCAACGACCCAATTGAGCAACGTATGAGCGCGAGCCGCCGTGCCGCCGGGCCAGAGGCGACAGCTGCAACCCGGCTCTCGCCGCGGGAGATGCTGGCCCGCCTGATTGCCTTCGACACCACATCGGCCGGCTCCAACCTCGCCCTCATCGATTTCGCCCGCGCCTATCTCGCGGAGCATGGGATCGAGAGCCGGCTCACCTATGACGACAGCCGCGCCAAGGCGAATCTCTACGCCAGCGTCGGACCCGCCGGCCCCGGTGGCGTGGTGCTCTCGGGTCATACCGATGTGGTGCCGGTGGCGGGGCAGCCCTGGCAGAGCGATCCCTTCACCCTCACCGAGCGCGATGGCCGCCTCTATGGCCGCGGCACCTCCGACATGAAGAGCTTCATCGCGCTCGCCCTTGCCCTGGTGCCGGAGATGCTGGCTGCGGGGCTGAAGCGCCCGCTGCATCTCGCCCTCAGCTATGACGAGGAGCTTGGCTGTCTGGGCGCGCCGCGGATGATCGCCGACATCGCGGCCAATCTGCCGAAACCCGCCATCGTCATCGTCGGCGAACCGACGCGTCTCAAGCTCGGCAACCGCCACAAGGGCTGCTACGGCTTCCAGATCGATATCCAGGGCCGCGACGGCCATTCCAGCGCGACCCATCGCGGGGTCAACGCCATAACCCATGCCGCCGCCGTGGTGGGCTTCATCGAGGCCATCGCCGAGCGCCACCGCCGCGAGGGCCCCTTCGATCGGGGATTCGATCCACCTTACACCACCCTCAATGTGGGCGAGATCGCCGGCGGCAGTGCCGTCAACATCATCGCGCGCCATTGCCGCCTGGGCTGGGAATTCCGGCCCATTCCTGCCGTCGATCCGAGTCGCGTGATCGCAGAGGTCGAGACCTATCTGGCCGAGGTGCTGCGGCCGCGCCTCTCGGCGCGCGCACCGGAGGCGAAGGCCGAGATGTGGGCCGATTGCGTCGTTCCGCCCTTGGTGCCGCGCTCTGATTCGCCCGCTGCCGATCTGGTGCGCCGGCTGACCGGCGCCAATGAGACCATCGGGCTTGCCTTTGCCACCGAGGCCGGCCAGTTCCAGGAGATCGGCATCGACGCCATCGTCTGCGGGCCCGGCAGCATCGAGCAGGCCCATCAGCCCGACGAATTCATCGAGCTCTCCCAGATCGCCGAGGGCGAAGCCTTCCTGCGCCGGCTGATCGCCTGGGCGGCCGCGTAGCTGCGCAACTTTCTATACGTCATTCCCGCTTTCGCGGCATGACGGCACCGCTACCTCAGATAGCTCCCCAGATACTGCGGGATGCTCTTCTCCAGCTGGCCGTTCAGGTCCTTCATCGTCTGCTCGGTGAGGGTGAACCAGGTGCGCTCGCGATCGTTCAGCGTTGCGTTCTCGGCGACGGTGATGCTGCGGGTGGCCTTGGCATCGACCGTGGCCGCGACGCGCCCATCGGGCGCGATGATCTGGAGGCGGACCGCGATCGTCAGGTCATAGCGCTCCGACTGCGGATTCTCGAAGTCGCTGAACATGCCGCTGTTGTTGACGGGAAGCCTCGATTCGATGGCGTCTCCGCGGAGCACCGTATAGACGGCGCGGTCGGTCCCGCCGATGGCGATCAGCCGGTCGTGGCCCCATTGGGCGGCGGTGCCCGAGGGCGAGACGGGAAAGCTCTGCTCCACATGGGGCGGCGCCAAAGGCGGGCGATAGGCATCGACCACATCGACGCGCCCGACGGCCAGGCGAAAGGGCTTCAGATAGGTGTAGGTCAGTTTGGCGAAGGGCTGGCGCGTGGGTGGCGTGTCGCAAGCCGCCAGCAGGCTCGCCAGCGGCAGCCGGAGGAGCCATCGGCGCGCGATCGGCATCGGCGGAGTCCCCTTTCCTCGGCGATCAGGCGGCGAAGCCGGCCAGCGTCTCCCGGTCGAAGCGATACTGACGGCTGCAGAATTCGCAGGTGACCACGGCTTCCCCTTCGTTCTGAAGGGCGGCCAGTTCCCCGGCGGGCATGGCGCGCAGCACCTCGGCAACGCGCTCGCGCGAGCAGCGGCAGCCGGCGTCGAGAGGATGCTTGCGGAAGACGCGCACGCCATCCTCGTGGAACAGGCGGAAGAGCAGATCCTCCGGCGGCAGCGCTGCATCGGTAAGCTCGGCGCTGCTGACGCTGGCCATGAAGGCGAGCGCCCGACGCCAGCCATCCTCGGCTGCCTCGGCCTCCGCGCTCTCCTCCGGCGGCGGCAGGCGCTGGAGCATGACCGCGCCGATCCGCCAGTGGCCGTCCTCCTCCAAGGTGCCGAGCTTGAGGGCGCATTGAAGCTGCTCCGACTGGCGGAAGTAGTGATGGACGCAGTCGACGAGCGTCGCCCCCGTCAGCTCGACGATGCCCTGATAGCGCTCGGTGAAGTCACCCTGATCCACCGTGAAGGCGAGGTGGCCAGCGCCCAGCATGCGCGGCACCGAGGCTTCGCCGCCCTCCGGCAGGCGGGAGGCATCGAACTGGGCATAGCCGCGCAGCGTCCCGCCGCTGCTGACATCGGCGACCATCAGGCGCACCGGCCCGTCGCCGGACGTCTGCAGGGTGAAGACGCCTTCGTATTTGAGGGCACCGGCCAGGAGCGCTGCCAAGCCCAGCATCTCGGCCAGAAGGCGGGCGACGGAAGCGGGATAGGCATGGCGGTGCAGGATCTCGTCTGCCAGCGGGCCCAGTCGCGCGAGGCGGCCCCTGAGGCCCTGCGCTTCGATCTGGAAAGGCAGGATGAGGTCGTCGCCGATGTCCATGGGCCGCACTATTGCTTGAGGCACCAGTAGAGAATGCCCTTCTGGGCGTGGAGCCGGTTTTCGGCCTCGTCCCAGACGGCCGATCGCGGACCGTCGATCACGTCGCGCGTAACCTCCTCGCCGCGATGCGCCGGCAGACAATGCATGAAGATGGCATCCTTCTTGGCGTGCCGCATCAGCCGCTCATCGACCTGATAGGAGCGCAGCAGGTTGTGGCGATCGGCGCTGTCATGGCCGCCCATGGAAATCCAGGCGTCGGTCACCACGCAATCCGCATCCCTGACCGCCGACTCGACGTCGCTGGTGACGGTGATCCGGGCACCCTGGCGGCGCGCCCAATCGACAACGTCCTGCGGCGGGCGCAGTTCCTCCGGGCAGGCGAGGTGGAGCTCGAAGGCAAACCGCTCGGCGGCGTGAATCCAGGAGGTGGCCATATTGTTGCCGTCGCCGCTCCAGGCGATCTTGCGCCCGGCGATGGGCCCGCGATGCTCCTCGAATGTCATCACATCGGCCATCAGCTGGCAGGGATGTGTCCGGTCGGTCAGGCCGTTGATGACCGGCACCGTCGCATGCTCGGCCATCTCGATCAGCTTCTCCTCCTTCGTCGTCCGCAGCATGATGATGTCGACATAGCGCGAGAGCACGCGCGCGGTATCGGCCACTGTCTCGCCGCGGCCGAGCTGAGAACCGTCGCGCTCCAGCACGAGGGCCTCGCCTCCCATCTGGCGCATGCCGAGCTCGAAGGAGACCCGGGTGCGGGTCGAGGGCTTCTCGAAGATCATGGCGAGCGACTTGCCCGCCAGCGGCCGCGGATTGCCGTCCGGCGCGAGGTTCTTCTTGAAGCCCGCG